>NZ_JBEYVJ010000031.1:0-43119 GCF_040643935.1 Kitasatospora sp. NPDC047058
TCGGCCGGCAGCGGCGAGGCGTACCGGACGCCCTTGCGCACCGCGAGGATCCCGACGCCGGCCGGCCCGCCCCACTTGTGCGCGCTGGCGGTCAGCAGGGACCAGCCGGCCGGCACGTCCACCCGCCCGGCACTCTGCGCCGCGTCCACCAGCAGCGGCACGTCGCCGCAGAGCCCGGCCACCTCGGCGACCGGCTGCACCGTACCCACCTCGTGGTTGGCGGACTGCAGCACGGCGAGCGCGGTGTCCGGCCGCAGCGCCGCCGCGAACTCCCCTGGCCCGACCCGCCCGTGGCGGTCCACCGGTACCGCGGTGACGGTGCCCCCGGCGCCCTCGTGCCGTTCGGCGGTGTGCAGCACGCTGGAGTGCTCGACCGCGGAGTGCACCAGGTGCCCGCCCCGCCGCCGGTTCCCGGCCAGCGCGCCGAGCACGCCCAGCTGTACGGCCTGCGTGCCGCTCGCGGTGAAGACGATCTCGTCGGCCCGGGCGCCGAGCACCGCGGCCACCGTCTCGCGGGCGGCGTCCAGCAGCATCCGGGCCTGCCGGCCGGAGCGGTAGAGCCGGGCGGGGTCGGCCCAGCCCTCGTCCAGGGCGGCGGTCAGCGCCTGCCGGGCGACGGGGTGGAGCGGTGCGGTGGAGGCCACATCGAAGTACACGGTCACATTTAACGACACGCACGGGTGCTTTCCGGCCCTCCGCCACTGCTCACCCGGCGTCAGTCGATCAACCCGAATGTCCGATTCGTCCGCGTCCGACGGGTCGTCACCCGTGTTGCCCGAGGTCATCCCCCGATCGGGCGTACGGGCCTCGAATGCCTACGATGACCTGCGGCGCAGCCCTTGCCGGGCCTGATCGGGCGACCGGGCGGCGCGTTACCGGGACCTGCCCGTCAGCAGCGCATAAGGCTGGAGTAGGGTTTGGCCCGCATAAGCATTCAAACCGTGCCCGTGGACGGGTCGCCGGGGAGGGTCACCGATCCTCCACGGGGCGACGCGAAGGCGGGCGAGACTTCGGGAAGGCGCTACGTGAGTCCCAACGGCTCCGACCGCTCGCCGCGGCGCACGATGCGGCGGAAGCTGCCTCAGGCGCTGGCACTGGGCCTCGTCATCGCGACCGCCACCGGCTGCTCGGCCAATGACCTCCCCAGGCTTGGCATGCCAAGCCCCGTCACCGAGGAAGGGCCCCTGGTCCTCCACATGTGGCAGGGGTCCTGGATCGCGGCACTGGTGGTCGGCGCACTGATGTGGGGTCTGATCATCTGGAGCGTGATCTTCCACCGGCGCAGCCGCTCCGGCGTGGAGATCCCCCCGCAGACCCGGTACAACGTGCCCATCGAGGCGCTTTACACCGCGGTCCCCATCATCATCGTGTCGGTGCTCTTCTACTTCGTCGCCCGCGACGAGTCGAGGCTGATCGCCGTCTCCGAGAAGCCGCAGCACACCGTCAACGTGGTGGGCTTCCAGTGGAGCTGGGCGTTCAACTACGAGAACACCGAGAACCCGGACCCGGCCAACAAGGACGCCGCGTACGAGGTCGGCACCCCTGCGGAGATGCCGACGCTGTGGCTCCCGGTGAACGAGAGCGTCCAGTTCCGGCTGACCTCGCGTGATGTCATCCACGACTTCTGGCCCATCAACTTCCTGATGAAGATGGACGTCGTGCCGGGCGTGGTGAACAAGTTCGAGGTCACTCCGAACGTCAAGGGCGAGTACGACGGCAAGTGTGCCGAGCTCTGCGGCGTGGACCACTCGCGCATGCTGTTCAAGGTCAAGGTCGTCGACCGCGCTGACTACGACAAGCACCTGGCGGAGCTGCGGGCCAAGGGCCAGACCGGCGCGTTGCCCTCCGGCATCACGACCATGGGAAGTGAAGAGAAGTGACCATCCTCAACGAGCCCGCCGCGGCCGGCGGGGGCGCCGGGGCCGTCACGGTCGGGGCGCAGCGGACCCGGAAGCCGGGTTCGACCATCATCAAGTGGCTGACCACCACTGACCACAAGACGATCGGCACGCTCTACCTGGGCACGTCGTTCGCCTTCTTCCTGATCGGTGGCATCCTCGCCCTGGTCATGCGCGCCGAGCTGGCTCGTCCCGGGACCCAGATCCTGTCGAACGAGCAGTTCAACCAGGCGTTCACGATGCACGGCACGATCATGCTGCTGATGTTCGCGACGCCGCTGTTCGCCGGTTTCGCGAACTGGATCATGCCGCTGCAGATCGGCGCGCCGGACGTGGCCTTCCCGCGTCTGAACATGTTCGCCTACTGGCTGTACCTCTTCGGCTCGACCATCGCGGTGGCCGGCTTCGTCACCCCGCAGGGTGCGGCCGACTTCGGCTGGTTCGCCTACTCCCCGCTGTCGGACGCGGTCCGCTCGCCGGGTGTCGGCGCCGACATGTGGATCATGGGTCTGGCCTTCTCCGGCTTCGGCACCATCCTCGGTGCGGTCAACTTCATCACCACGATCATCTGCATGCGCGCGCCCGGCATGACGATGTTCCGGATGTCGATCTTCGTCTGGAACGTCCTGCTGACCGCGGTGCTGGTCCTGCTGGCCTTCCCGGTGCTGGCCGCCGCGCTGTTCGCCCTGGAGGCGGACCGCAAGTTCGGGGCACACGTCTTCGATCCGGCGAACGGCGGGGCGCTGCTCTGGCAGCACCTGTTCTGGTTCTTCGGCCACCCCGAGGTGTACATCATCGCGCTGCCGTTCTTCGGCATCGTGTCGGAGATCGTCCCGGTCTTCAGCCGCAAGCCGATGTTCGGTTACTCCGGCCTGATCGCGGCCACCATCGCGATCGCCGGTCTGTCCGTGACGGTGTGGGCCCACCACATGTACGTCACCGGACAGGTGCTGCTGCCGTTCTTCTCCTTCATGACCTTCCTGATCGCGGTCCCGACCGGTGTGAAGTTCTTCAACTGGGTCGGCACCATGTGGAAGGGCTCGCTGAGCTTCGAGACGCCGATGCTCTGGACGATCGGCTTCCTGGTCACCTTCCTCTTCGGTGGTCTGACGGGTGTCCTGCTCGCCTCCCCGCCGATCGACTTCCACGTCTCGGACTCGTACTTCGTCGTCGCCCACTTCCACTACGTGGTCTTCGGCACCGTCGTCTTCGCGATGTTCGCCGGCTTCCACTTCTGGTGGCCGAAGATGACCGGCAAGATGCTGGACGAGCGCCTCGGCAAGATCTGCTTCTGGACGCTGTTCATCGGCTTCCACACCACCTTCCTGGTGCAGCACTGGCTCGGCGCGGAGGGCATGCCCCGCCGCTACGCCGACTACCTCGCGTCGGACGGCTTCACCACGCTGAACACCGTCTCGACCATCGGCTCGTTCCTGCTCGGCCTGTCGATCCTGCCGTTCCTCTACAACGTCTGGAAGACCGCCAAGTACGGCGAGAAGGTCGAGGTCGACGACCCGTGGGGCTACGGCCGTTCGCTGGAGTGGGCGACCTCCTGCCCGCCGCCGCGGCACAACTTCCTCACGCTGCCCCGGATCCGCTCCGAATCCCCGGCCTTCGACCTCCACTACCCGGAGATCGCGGCGCTGGACTACCTGGAGAACCACGGTGAGCCGGCCAAGCACCTCGCGGGTGTGACCCCGGCCAAGTACGACGCCCCGAAGCTGGACAAGGGCAAGAAGGAAGGCGACGCCTGATGAAGGAACAGGGCAAGATCTTCCTCGGCTTCGCGGTCTTCATCCTGGCGATGGCGATCACGTACGGCCTGTGGACGAACAACTCCGACCTGGGTCTCGAGGCCGCCGGCACCACCGCGCTGTTCCTCGCCTTCGCGCTCTGCGCGTTCATCGGGTACTACCTCGCCTTCACCGCCCGCCGGGTGGACAGCGGCGCCGGTGACAACCCCGAGGCCGAGGTCGCGGACGACGCCGGTGAGCTGGGCTTCTTCGCCCCGCACAGCTGGCAGCCGCTCTCGCTCGCGATCGGTGGCGCGCTCGCCTTCATGGGCGTGATCTTCGGTTGGTGGCTGCTGTACTGGTCGATCCCGATCATCCTGGTCGGCCTGTTCGGCTGGGTCTTCGAGTTCTACCGGGGCGAGAACCAGAACCAGTAGGTTCCTCCCCCTCGCAGAGGGCCGGGCTTCCCGCACGGGATGCCCGGCCCTTTTGCGTCCCCGGGGTGAGGCGCTCACTCCGGTGGGCCAACGGCGGGTCCCCCGGATGTCGCTCGCCCGCCCCTCGTTCCTACGATCTGATCAATCGTGCGAACCCTCGGAGGCGGTCATGGCCGACAGGCGCGGAATCGCAGGTATCGGCGGCATATCGCTGGCCCTCGTAGTACTGGTCCCGCTGGCCGGATGCACCTCCGGCGGGGACGACGGCGCCGGCGGCGCCGTGCACAGGATCGACCCGGCCCCGTTGGTGCACGTCTCGGCCGAGGGCAAGGTGGACCCTTCCCAGCCCGTCACGGTGACCGCCGTCCCGGGCAGCCGGCTCACCGACGTCACCGTGGTCGGCCCGGACGGCCGGGTCGTCGCCGGGGCGCTCTCGGAGGACCAGCGCAGCTGGCAGACCACCGGCCGGCTCAAGGCGGCGACCGACTACACCGTCAGGATCGCCGCCGACGACGGCAAGGGCGGCCGCGGCGAGACCACCGCGGGCTTCTCGACCCTGGCGGCGCAGCGCCTGCTCACCGCCAAGCTCGGCCCGGACTCCTCCGGCACCGGCGTCTACGGCGTGGGCCAGCCGCTCACCGTGCAGCTCTCCGAGGCGGTCAAGGAGCCGGAGGCCCGCCAGGAGGTCGAGCGGGCCCTGACGGTCACCTCGCAGCCCGCCGTGACCGGCGGCTGGTACTGGGTGGACGACAAGAACCTGCACTTCCGCCCGGAGGCGTTCTGGCCGGCCGGGACGACGGTGAGCCTGGCCTTCGACGGCACCGGCAGCCGGATCTCCGACGGGCTGTACGGCGGCGACCGGGCCGCCCTGGCACTGCGGATCGGCGAGCGGGTGGAGTCGGTGGTGGACGCCGCCACGCACGAGCTCACCCTGAAGCGCAACGGCGAGGTGGTCCGGACGATCCCGGTGACCACCGGCAAGCCCGGCTTCGACACCCGCAACGGCATCAAGGTGGTGCTCGGCCAGGAGCGCCAGGTCCGGATGAGCGGCGAGACGATCGGCATAGCCTCCGGCAGCTCGGAGTCCTACGACCTGAACGTCGAGTGGGCCACCCGGGTCACCTGGAGCGGCGAGTACGTGCACGCCGCCCCCTGGTCGGTGGGCTCGCAGGGCGTGGCGAACGTCAGCCACGGCTGCACCGGGATGAGCACCGAGAACGCCAAGTGGTTCTACCAGAACACCCGGATCGGTGACCTCGTCACCGTGGTCAACAGCCACGGCGCCGGCATGGAGCCGTTCGGCAACGGCTTCGGGGACTGGAACGTCGACTGGACCGACTGGGTCAAGCACAGCGCCATCGGACAGCCCGTCAGCACCACCCCGCCGGCCACCCGCGCCCCCGCCTCCGGAATGATCCGCCCGGAGGTCTGAGGGCCCGCCACGGCGGCCCGTCCGGCCCGCTCCCGGCTCACTCCTCCCCGTAGGCCAGCCGCAGCGCGGTCTGCACGGCCGCCAGGGCGTCCGCCTCCGGCACGCCGAGGCGCCGGGCCCGCCCGGCGTACTCGGCGGCCGCCGCGGCGGCCAGCCGGTGTCCGGTGTCCCCGGTCGCGGCGATCAGCGTGCCCCGCCGCCCGTGGGTCTCCACCACCCCGTCGGCCTCCAGCTCCCGGTACGCCCGCGCCACCGTCCCGGCGGCCAGCCCGAGCCGGTCGGCCAGGGCCCGGACGGTCGGCAGCTTCAGACCGGTCGGCAGCTCCCCGCTGCGGGCCTGCTCGGCGATCTGGGCCCGGATCTGCTCGTACGGGGGAGTGGCGGCAGCGGGGTCGACGGACAGCTCCACGAGGGCTCCTGACGGTGGGAGGGGCGGTGGGTGTGGGAACGGCGGGAACGGCGGGAACGGCAGGGACGGAAAAGCCCGAGGGCCGCCGACCAGAGCGGAGTCTGGTCAGCGGCCCTCGGGGTGGCGCGGGGGTGCGTACGGGATCAGTGGTGGCCGTGGCCGCTGGTGATCTCGTGGTGCTCCTCGGCGGTGGGCTTGGGGATCTGGCTGCCCTCGCCGTAGAAGCCGCGGGAGAGCTTGGCCCGGGTGCGGGTGACGACGCCGGCCTTGCGGGCCACGCCGTTCTCGTCCGTCTGGGCCGGCAGCTCGACCGGCTGGATCTGCTCGTGCGCGGTGAGCTTGTGCAGGTCGCCCTGCGGCAGCTGCGCGTGCACCTCGACGAACTCGCCGTGCGGCAGGCGCTTGATGACGCCCGTCTCGCGGCCGTGCAGCACCTTCTCCTTGTCCCGGCGCTGGAGGCCGAGGCACCAGCGCTTGGTGATGATGAAGGTGAGGACCGGCACCACGAAGAAGCCGACGCGGACGAAGTACGTGACGTCGTTGAGCGACAGGTGCAGGTGGGTCGCGAACAGGTCGTTGCCACCGGCGACCAGCAGCACCAGGTACAGGCTGATCCAGGCGGCGCCGAGCGCGGTGCGGACCGGGGCGTTGCGCGGGCGGTCCAGGATGTGGTGCTCGCGCTTGTCGCCGGTGATCCAGCCCTCGATGAACGGGTACAGGGCGATGGAGACCAGCACCAGCGGGAAGACCACCATCAGCGGGATGAAGACACCCAGGTTCAGGGTGTGGCCCCAGAGGCTGATCTCCCAGCCCGGCATGACGCGGATCAGACCCTCGGAGAAGCCCATGTACCAGTCCGGCTGGGCGTCCGTGGACACCTGGTCGGGGCGGTACGGGCCGTACGCCCAGATCGGGTTGATCGAGGCGATCGCGGAGATGGCGGCGATGACACCGAAGACCAGGAAGAAGAAGCCACCGGCCTTGGCCATGTAGACCGGCATCAGCGGCATGCCGACGACGTTCTGCTCGGTCTTGCCCGGGCCCGCCCACTGGGTGTGCTTGTGGTAGAAGACCAGGATCAGGTGCGCCACCAGCAGGCCGAGCATGATGCCCGGGATCAGCAGCACGTGGATGGTGAAGAACCGCGGCACGATGTCGTGGCCGGGGAACTCGCCCCCGAACAGGAACATCTGGACGTAGGTGCCGATCAGCGGGGTCGCCAGGATGGCGCCCTCCATGAACCGGATACCGGTACCGGACAGCAGGTCGTCGGGCAGCGAGTAGCCGAAGAAGCCGTCGAACATGCCCAGGACCAGCAGCAGGAAGCCGAAGACCCAGTTGATCTCACGCGGCTTGCGGAACGCGCCGGTGAAGAACACGCGCAGCATGTGCACGAGCATCGCGGCCACGAAGACCAGCGCGGCCCAGTGGTGGATCTGGCGGACCAGCAGACCGCCGCGGATCTCGAAGCTGATGTCCATCGTCGACGCGTACGCCTCGGACATCGGGATGCCCTTGAGCGGGACGTACGACCCGTCGTAGATGACCTCGCCCATCGAGGGCTTGAAGAAGAGCGTCAGGTAGACGCCCGTCAGGATGATGATGACGAAGGTGTAGAGGCAGATCTCGCCCAGCATGAAGGACCAGTGGTCCGGGAAGATCTTGCGCAGGTTGGCCTTGGCGAGGGAGTAGATCCCCAGCCGGCCGTCCGTCCAGTCAGCGGCGGCCTCCCACTTGTTGGCGGGCTTGGCGCGCGTGCTGGCGGGCTTGGCGGCACCGGAAGTGGTGCTGCTCGCGCTACTCATCGAGCACGCTCCCAGTAGCTCGGGCCGACGGGCTCCGCGAAGTCGCCGGTGGCGACCAGGAAGCCCTTCTCGTCAGTGGTGATCTTCAGCTGCGGCAGCGGGTGGCCGGCCGGGCCGAAGATGACGCGCGCGCCGTCCGCCAGGTCGAAGGTCGACTGGTGGCAGGGGCAGAGCGCGTGGTGGGTCTGCTGCTCGTACAGGCTGATCGGGCAGCCGACGTGGGTGCAGATCTTGGAGTAGGCGAGGATGCCCTCGAAGCCCAGCTCGGCGGACTTGTCGTCCTTGATGTCCTCCGGTGCGATGCGCACCAGCATCAGGGCGTCCTTGGCGATCTGCTGCTGGAAGTCCTCGTCGTGCGTGTGCAGGCCCTCCGGCATCGCGAAGGTCAGCGAACCGGTGATCACGTCCTCTGCCTTCATCGGCAGGTTGGTGTTCATGTTGATGAGCTGCAGCGGCTTGGCCTCGGTGGCCTCGCGCCAGCCGGTGTGCGCCAGCTTGTCCTCGGGCAGCGGGCCCAGGTCGCGCAGCAGCACCACGCCGGACAGCGGCACCAGCGCCATCGACCCGATGAGGGTGTTGCGGATCATCTTGCGGCGGCCGAAGCCGGACTCGGCGGCACCGGTCCTGAACTGCTCGATGACGTCGGCGCGGACCTCGTCGTCGGCCTCGATCGGGTGACGCTCGGCCGGGATCTCGTGGTCCGACATCAGGGTGCGGGCCCAGTGGACCGCGCCCGCGCCGATCATGAACAGCGCCACGCCGAGGGTCAGGCCCAGCGCGAAGTTCATCGCGCTGATGTTGCCCAGCGGGAAGACGTAGATGATCTTGTCGGGGTCGATGGCCACGTAGGAGGCGATGAAGCCGATCGTGGCGAGCATCGAGACGACGAACATCAGCGAGACCTGGCGCTCGGCGCGCTTGGCGGCCCGCTCGTCGATGTCGGTGCGACGGGGTTCGTGGGCCGGCAGGCCCGGGTCGGCGAACGGATCGCCGTGGGCGGCCACCTCGTGGTGCCCGGCGGAGCCGTGGGACTCCGGAAGCTTCTCTTCTGACATGTCCTGGCTCATGACTTCTTGGCCTTGGTGGTGTGGGCGGCGACCCAGATCGCGACCGCGATGAGCACGCCGAGACCGAAGATCCAGCCGAACAGGCCCTCGGTCACCGGACCGAGGCTGCCGAGCGTGAGACCACCGGGGTTCGGCTCATCGTTGGTGGTGTGGCGGACGAAGGCCACGATCTGCTTCTTCTGCTCCTCGGGCATGGTGGTGTCCGGGAACGACGGCATGTTCTGCGGGCCGGTCTGCATGGCCTCGAAGATGTGCTTGGCGTCCACGCCCTCCAGCGACGGGGCGTACTTGCCCTGGGTCAGGGCACCGCCCTGGCCCGCGAAGTTGTGGCACTGGGCGCAGTTGGTGCGGAACAGCTCGCCACCCTTGGAGATGTCCTCGGGGTTGGTCGAGGTGTACTGCTCCTCGCGGGGGGTCACCGGGCCGGGGCCGAGCGAGGCCACGTACGCGGCGAGCTGGTCGATCTCGGCCTGCGAGTAGATGTTCTTCTTGCGCGGCACCTGGGCGCCGGGCTGCTGCGCCGGCATGCGGCCGGTGCCGACCTGGAAGTCGACCGCGGCGGAGCCGACGCCGACCAGGCTGGGACCGTCGCTGCCGCCCTGGCCGTTCAGGCCGTGGCAGGAGGAGCAGCCCACGGCGAAGAGCTTCTTGCCCTCATCGATCGCGAGCGACTGCGCGGCGACGTCGGCCTGCGCCTTGTCGGCGGGCGCGAACGCGGCGTACAGCCCCCCGGTTGCCGCCAGGGCGAGAAGTAGGACGACCAGCGCCGCCAATGGGTGGCGCCGTCGTGCGGAGAGCTTTTTCACGGAATAACCCCGGTGTCAGGATCTGGTCGACTGGTGGGTGCACCCGGCGGCCGGTCTGGCCGGCACGAGGCTGCCTGTCTAGGGCTGCGCGCGCGGTCGGTCGGTGGGAGCGTCGGCACCGGACGAAGCGGCCCGTCGCCGGTGAGGGCGGGGCCGTGCGCCGGTGGCCAGCGACCTGATCAGCTGGTTACTTGATCAGGTAGATGGTCGCGAACAGGCCGATCCACACGACATCGACGAAGTGCCAGTAGTACGACACCACGATGGCGGCGGTGGCCTGCTCGTGCGTGAAGCGCTTGGCTGCGTACGTCCGTCCCAGGACCAGCAGGAAGGCGATCAGACCACCCGTCACGTGGAGACCGTGGAAGCCGGTGGTGAGGTAGAACACCGTGCCGTACGGGTCGGAGGACAGCGAGAGGCCGTCCTTCTTGACCAGCTCGGTGTACTCGAAGATCTGGCCGCCGATGAAGATCGCGCCCATCACGAAGGTGATGACGAACCACGAGCGGAGCTTCTTCACGTCCCCGCGCTCGGCCGCGAACACGCCGAGCTGGCAGGTGAGGGAGGAGAGCACCAGGATCGTGGTGTTGACCGAGGAGAAGGGCACGTTGAGGGCGTGCGCCTTCTCGCTCCAGAACTCGGCTCCCTTGACGGAGCGGAGCGTGAAGTACATCGCGAAGAGGGCCGCGAAGAACATCAACTCGGAACTGAGCCAGACGATCGTTCCGACGCTGACCATGTTCGGCCGGTTGACCGATCCGTGCGCGTGCCCGGTTTCTACTGCTGTTGCTGTCGCCACGACGGACATTATGTCGGTCCCTTATTCCGTCTTCACGCCGGGGGGTCTCCCTCGGAGTGTCCGGTGCGTGCGGTATGCCCCGGTGGCAGTCGACGGGGCGTCCGGACGGGGGCTGAGCAGCGGCGTGTCCCTTTTCTGACGGTTCCTCGACGGCCCCTTCGACCCCCTTGCCCAGCGTGTCGCTGCACCCCCGTGGGGCGCGCCGGGAGTAAGGGGAGCGCCCGTTCTGTCGGCCGTACGGGTGGACTGCGCCGCCGGGGGTGACGGCGTGTCCCCCGGGCGGGTGAGCCGTGGGCGCGGCGGCTTGAGACGGATCTCGCGGGAGGGGCTCGGCGGCCGGAGATCGGGAGTAGCATCCGGTTCAGGCGAACGTGGTCCGGATCACACTTTGAGGGAGCAGGGCCCATGGCGTACACGACCGGCGAGACGCTGACCGTTCTCGTCTACAGTCACGACCGCAACACGCGCGAGCAGGTGCTGACGGCGCTCGGCCGCCGGCCCGCGGAGGACCTGCCGGAGCTGTCCTACCTGGAGTGCGCCACCACTCCGGCGGTGCTGAAGGCACTGGAGAAGGGGGGAGTGGACCTCTGCGTGCTGGACGGCGAGGCGGTGCCGGCCGGCGGGCTGGGGCTGGCGCGCCAGCTGAAGGACGAGATCTACGGCTGCCCGCCGGTGCTGGTGCTGATCGGCCGGCCGCAGGACTCCTGGCTGGCCGCCTGGAGCCGGGCCGACGCGGCGATCTCCCAGCCGGTGGACCCGGTGGCGCTGGCCGAGGCCGCCGCCGTCCTGCTCCGCGGACGGCTGGCGAAGCGGACGCCCGCCGTCCGCTAGCGGCCGGTGAAACGGGCCTTTTCCGGCGGGCCGTCTCAGCAGAAGAGAAGAAGGGTTGCGGCGGGACGGTGTCGTCCCGCCGCTCGATAGGCTGACTCCGACCCTACGGACGTCCCCTCGGGGGACCACAGGAGCTGGAGTCGGCCATGGTGAACGTGAACCCTGCGAACGGCGGCAAGGACCCCGTGCAGGTGGTCCGCACCTGGCCGGACATCCTGTCGGCGCTGCTGCGGGGCGAGGACCTCGACCAGGGCGCCACCTCGTGGGCGATGGACCGGATCATGAGCGGCGAGGCCTCCCCGGCCCAGGTGGCCGGCTTCATGGTCGCGCTGCGGGCCAAGGGCGAGACCGTCGACGAGGTGGCCGGCCTGGTCGACGCGATGTACGCGCACGCCGAGCCGCTCTCCGTCCCCGGCCCGGCGGTGGACATCGTCGGCACCGGCGGCGACCGGGCCAAGACCGTCAACATCTCCACCATGTCGGCGATCGTCGCCGCGGCCGCGGGCGCCAAGGTGGTCAAGCACGGCAACCGGGCCGCCTCCTCGGCGAGCGGCTCCTCGGACGTGCTGGAGAAGCTCGGCATCGGCCTCGACCTCTCCGCCCGGCGGGTCGCCGAGGTGGCCGAGGAGGTCGGGCTCACCTTCTGCTCCGCCGCGAAGTTCCACCCGTCGATGCGGCACGCCGCCACCGCCCGGCGCGACCTCGGGGTGCCGACGGCGTTCAACATCCTCGGGCCGCTGACCAACCCGGCCCGGGTGACCGCGCACGCGATCGGCTGCTTCGACACCCGGCTGGCCGGGCTGATCGCCGGCGTGCTGGCCCGGCGCGGCGCCACCGCGCTGGTCTTCCGCGGCGACGACGGCCTGGACGAGCTGACCATCACCACCACCTCGCGGGTCTGGATCGTCTCCGGCGGCGAGGTCACCGAGACCGCCTTCGACCCGCGCGACGTCGGCATCGAGCCGGTCGGCATCGAGGCGCTGCGCGGCGCGGACCCGGCGTACAACGCGGAGGTCGCCCGCCGACTGCTGGCCGGGGAGCGCGGGCCGGTGCGCGACGCCGTCCTGCTGAACACCGCGGCCGGGCTGGTGGCCCTGGAGCTCACCGACGCGCCGCTCGCCGAGCAGCTGGCGGCGGGCATGGAGCGGGCCGCGGCGGCCATCGACTCGGGCGCCGCGCTGGACGTCCTGAAGCGCTGGTCGGAGGCCACCGGCAAGGCGTGACGGGGGAGCCGGGGCCCGTGGGAGAGCGTCCCGCGGGACCCGGCGCCGTCCGGATGGCGGACCGGTGTTTGACCACCCGCCGGACCGCGACCTAGAGTCTGGGCCAGGTCATGAGTGACAGCGCGAAGCCCCAGCTTGCTGTCCGGCAACCCTCCGTCCGTGGCGGGGTGCCCTGGGTGAGGACCGGGTCCCGCGGCAATCCGTCCGCGTGACAAGCGCGGACGCCGGCTGACACGCACTCCCGGGGTCCTTGGCCCGTAGCAGGAGTGCATCCTCATGTCTTCCCCCACTGTCGAGACCTGTGCCCCGCTCGCCGTCCTCGGCCACGACGTCCTGGTCCCGCTCGCGAGCGGCGCCAAGGTCGGTTACGCGGCGCTCGACTACGCCGCCAGCTCCCCAGCGCTCCAGCGGGTCTGGGACGACGTCGCCGCCTACGCCCCGTACTACGGCAGCGTGCACCGCGGCGCCGGCTACCTCTCCCAGCTCTCCACCGACCTCTTCGAGCAGAGCCGCCGCACCGTCGCCGAGTTCCTCGGTCTGCGCGAGGGCGACCAGGTGGTCTTCACCCGGGCCACCACCGACTCGCTCAACCTGCTGGCCGGCGCCGTCCCGGCGGGCACCCGGGTGTTCGCCTTCGAGACCGAGCACCACGCCTCGCTGCTGCCCTGGGCCCACGCCGGCCTGGACGTCACCTACCTGCGCGCCCCGCGCTCGCGGGCCGAGGCGGTCGCCGCCCTGGACACCGCGCTGGCCGGGGCGCCCGAGGGCCCCAAGCTGCTCTGCGTCACCGGCGCCTCCAACGTCACCGGCGAGCTCTGGCCGGTCGCCGAGCTGACCGCGGCCGCCCACCGGCACGGCGCCCGGGTGGTCCTGGACGCCGCGCAGCTCGCCCCGCACCACCGGGTCTCGGTGCGTGAGCTGGACGTGGACTGGATCGCCTTCTCCGGGCACAAGATCTACGCGCCGTTCGGCGCCGGGGTGCTGGCCGGCCGCGCCGACTGGCTGGACGCGGCCGAGCCGTACCTGGCCGGCGGCGGCGCCACCCGCACGGTGGCCCGGGAGGCCAGCGGCCCGGTGGCCGTGGAGTGGCACACCGGCCCGGCCCGGCACGAGGCCGGCTCGCCGAACGTGATCGGCGCCTACGCCATCGCCTCGGCCTGCCGGGCGCTGACCGAGGCCGGCTGGGACGCGCTGGAGGCCCGCGAGCAGCAGCTGGTCGCCCGGCTGAAGGCCGGTCTGGCGGAGATCCCGCAGGTGAAGGTGCTGAACCTGTTCGGCGCCGCCGAGGACCCGCAGAGCGTGACGCAGGTGGGCGTGCTCTCCTTCGTCGTCCGGGGCTGGAACAGCTCGCACTTCTCGGCCGCGCTCTCCGCCGAGTACGGCATCGGCGTGCGCGACGGCCTGTTCTGCGCCCACCCGCTGGTGCGCACGCTGCTGGGCGACGAGGAGGCCGCGCCGTCCGAGTGCGGGGCGCCCGAGCCGTCGCTGCCGGGCGAGCGGAGCCTCAACGCGATCCGGGTCAGCTTCGGCGCGGGGACCCCGGACGAGCACATCGACCGCTTCCTGGCCGCCGTCCGCGAGCTGGTCACGGACGGCGCGGCCTGGAACTACCGCAACGAGGGCGGCCGTTGCGTCGCCACCGTGCAGAGCGACCGGGGCCGCCGGGAGGGCTGAGCGCTACTCGTCGAGGCCGAGCGCGAAGGCGGCCTCCAGGTCGTGCTGGGAGTAGGTGCGGAAGGCGATCTGGGTCTCGGTGTGCGCCACGCCCGGGACCTTGTTCAGCCGGCCGGGGATCACCTCGGCCAGGTCGTCGTGCCGGCGCACCCGCACCATCGCCACCAGGTCGTAGCCACCGGTGACCGAGTAGACCTCACTGACGCCCTCGATGGCGGCGATCGCCTCGGCGATCTCCGGGATGCGGTCGACACTGGTCTTGATCAGGACGATGGCGGTGATCACTGTTCGGGCTCCTTTGTGAGGTGCCGCCAGCGTATCGGGCATCAGCCGGGGCGTCTCGGGGGGCGGGTGGCCAGGGTGCAGCCGTACAGGAAGCCCGCCGAGAAGCCGATCACGTGCACCAGGTAGGCCACCCCGGGCCCGGCCGAGTGCACCGACCACCACTGCAGGGCGAACCAGAGCCCGAGCACCAGCCAGGCCGGGAACCGCAGCGGCAGGAAGAGGAGGAGCGGGACGAGCGTGGTCACCCGGGCCCGCGGGTGGAAGCGCAGGTAGGCGCCGAGGACGGCGGAGATCGCGCCCGAGGCGCCGATCAGCACCCGGGTCGAGTCCGCCGAGTGCGCCTCGGCCAGCGCGAAGCCGTACGTGGCCAGCGAGCCGGCGGCCAGGTAGAAGAGGGCGAACCTGGCCCGGCCGAGCCGTTCCTCGACGGTGGGGCCGAAGACGTGGAGGAAGAGCAGGTTGCCCAGCAGGTGCAGCCAGCCGGCGTGCAGGAAGAGGGAGCTGAGCACCGAGAGGGCCGGGTGCTTGCCCGGGGTCGGCGCGGCCGGGCAGCCGGGCACCGGGTCGGGGGCCTCGGCGAGCTGGCCGGACGTCAGCGGGCGGCCGGCCAGCAGCTCGGCCGGGACGGCGCCCCAGCGCTGCTCGTACCGCTGCTCCGCGCAGACCCGGTCGTGGCCGCGGCCGTACAGCGGGTTGAGTCCGGCGGCCGGGCCGAGCAGGAAGACCACGGTGTTGAGCGCGATCAGCGCGTAGCTGACGGCCGGGACGGGCGCGGCCGGGCGGCCGCCCCGCGCGCCGCTGTGGTCGAGGACCGCGATCGCCATGGGGCCAAGCATCCCTCCGCCCGGCCCGGGTGACACCGGGCTTACGGCAGGTGGGCTAGGCGGTCACCGCGGGGTGCCGATGGTCGTAACCGGTCGTCGGCGTGGTTGCCCCAGGCAATAGGCTTGGGGCGGGCATTCCCGCCTCCCGCCGCCGACGCCGGGGCTCCGGGGGGAGCGCCTGAGCCCACGCAGGGACCACCCGAGAGGATCCCCGATGACCGTCCCCGCCCTGACAGCCGAGACGCGCTGGCGCTGCACCCTGTGCGGCAACCTGACCCGCTTCGACGTGACCCGGACCGCCCGGGTCACCGAGTTCCTGCACTTCGACCTGGCCGGCGAGTCCAAGGTGGAGGAGACCGAGGTCCACAGCGAGAGCATCGAGTTGGTGCGCTGCCGCTGGTGCAACGCGGTGGACCAGGTCGAGCTGGTGGCCCGCCCGGGCGCCGAGGCGGACGAGGCAGCGGAGTCCGCCGAGCAGGGTTGACGCCCGGCCCGTGCGGCGGGGGGCGGTGCGCGGCACGGCCGCCCGCCGCACGGGACAATACAGACAGAGCGCACGGAGCGTGACGACGAGGGCGGCCGCCGTCGGCCGTACCCGCTGGACCAGGATCGGAGCCGAGGACGTGGTGGACGCAGCGAAGGAGCCCGCCGGGCCGCAGGGGCGGCAGCCCGCTGTGGACGCGCAGGCGCCGGACGCGGCCGGGGATGCCACGTCCGCCATCGCGGAGCCCGCCGGGCCGGCCCGCGAGGAGTCCGGCGGTGACGAGCCGGCGGAAGGCGGCTCCGCGTCGGTGGAAGGCGGCTCCGCGTCGGCGGAGGGGTCCACGGAGAAGTCCGCGGAGAAGCTCGACCGGCCGCTGCCCGAGGGCGTGCGCCGCCGGGTGGTCGGCCTCGCCGCCGACGCGCTCGGCGGGCTGCCGCCCGGCGAGCTGCCGCAGTCGCTGCGCCAGTACGCCAAGTTCACCCCGGCCCGGCGGGCCAAGTACGCGGCCACCGCGCTGGCCGCCGCGCTGGAGTCCGAGCCCGCCTTCCGGGTGCGGATAGCGGAGCGGTTGCGACTGGGCCAGCCCGATCTGGTGAAGGCGCTGGAGTCGGGCAGCGTTCCCGGCGCCGCCGATCCGATGGACGTCGCGGCCGCCGCCTACCTGGTGCGCTCGGCGGGCTGGAGCCGGCTGGTCGCCGAGGCCGGCGAGGAGGCGGAGCGGGCCGGCGCCGAGGGCGCGGCCGCCGAGGCGGCCCGGCTGGTGGAGAAGCTGCAGGCGGAGCTGGCCGAGGTGCGGTCCGCGGCCCGGGCGGACCTGGACCGGCAGCGCACCGAGTCGGAGGAGGTCCGCAAGGAGGCCGACTCGCTGCGCCGGAAGGTGCGGTCGCTGGAGAGCGACACCCGCCGGGCGCAGGCCGAGACCCGTCGGCTGGCCGCCGAGCTGGAGGCGCTGAAGGCGCAGGCCGTCGCCGAGCGCGGCGCGGGGGAGAGCGAGGCGCGCCGGCTCCGGCACCGGATCTCCGAGCTGGAGAACGCCGCCGAGCAGGGCCGCCGTTCGGCCCGCGAGGGGCGCAGCGTCGAGGACATGCGGCTGCGGCTGCTGCTGGACACCGTGCTGCAGTCGGCGCAGGGCCTGCAGCGGGAGCTGGCGCTGCCGGTGTCGCAGATCCGGCCGGCCGACCTGGTGGAGGCGGTGGTGCCGGGCGCGGCCTCGCCGCACGACGTGGCCCGGCGCGGGCTGGCCGAGGACGATCCGGCACTGCTGGACCAGCTGCTGGCGATCCCGCAGGTCCACCTGGTGGTGGACGGCTACAACGTGACCAAGACCGGCTATCCGACGCTGCCGCTGGAGCAGCAGCGGATCCGGTTGCTGGGCGGGCTGGCGATGCTGGCCCAGCGCACCCAGGCGGAGGTCACCTGTGTGTTCGACGGGCAGGACCTGGACGTGCCGGTGATCATGGCGCCGCCGCGGGGGGTCCGGGTGCGGTTCAGCCGGACCGGGGAGACGGCGGACGAGCTGATCAGGCGCCTGGTGCGGGCCGAGCCGCAGGGCCGGCCGGTGGTGGTGGTCTCCACCGACCGGGAGGTCGCGGAGGGCGTGCGGAAGGCGGGCGCGCGCCCCGTCGCCTCGGTGCTGCTGCTGAACCGGCTGGCGCGGCCCTAGGCTGTCGCGGACCCCGCCGGACCGGTGTGACGCCTGGTCAGTGCCCGGATTGCGGCATTGTGGGGATTTGGTGAAGTCATGGCGTCGGGCCGGAGTTCACGCCATCGGGGGAGTGGCGGAAAGCCTGGATCTTCACTAGGGTCTGGCGTCAAACCTATTTTCCGGATTCTCACTCGTTCGGGTGAGTCCGTTGGAAGAAGGAGCCGGTCCCTTGGCCTCCCACCGCCGTCCCAAGCAGCCGAGTCGCGCGCGGGTCTCCGTGCTCACCGCTGCCGCTGCGACCGCGGTCGCCCTCTCCGCCCAGGTCGCCGCCCACGCCGCACCGAGTCCGTCCCCCAAGAAGGACGACGTGAAGGCGCAGATCGACCAGCTGCAGGAAGAGGCGGAGCAGGCGACCGAGAAGTACAACGGCGCCAAGGAGCGGGCGGACCAGCTGCGCAAGCAGGCGGACCAGCTGCAGGACCAGGTGGCCCGCGGCCAGGACCAGATGACCCAGCTTCAGGGCGGGCTGGCGGCCGTGGCCGGCGAGCAGTACCGCAGCGGCGGCATCGACCCGTCCGTCCAGCTGATGCTCTCCTCCGACCCGTCCGGCTACCTCGACAAGGCCTCCAGCGTCCAGCAGGCCAGCTCCAGCCAGACCGAGGCGCTCAAGGGCCTCCAGGACCAGCAGCGCCGGCTGGACCAGCAGAAGGCCGAGGCGGCCGCCATCCTGGCCTCGCTGGACAGCACCACCAAGGACCTGAACCAGTCCAAGGCGGACGTCAACAAGAAGCTCAAGGAGGCCCAGGACCTCCTGAACTCGCTGAGCGCGGCCGACCGGGCCGCCCTGCGCGCCCAGCAGCAGCAGGACGACCGGGCCTCGCGCGGCTCCGAGCGGGCCGACCTCGGCAGCCTGCCGCAGGCCGGCGGCTACGCCGGTGCGGCCGTCTCCAACGCGATGAGCAAGCAGGGCTCGCCCTACGTCTGGGGCGCCACCGGTCCGACCACCTTCGACTGCTCCGGCCTGATGGTCTGGGCGTACGGGAAGGCCGGCATCTCGCTGCCGCGCACCTCGCAGGCGCAGGGCAACGTCGGCGCCCGGGTGCCCTCGCTCGCCGAGGCCCAGCCGGGCGACCTGATCATCTACCGCAGCGACCGCAGCCACGTCGCGATGTACATCGGCAACGGCATGGTGGTGCACGCGCCGCACACCGGTGACGTGGTGAAGGTGATGAAGGCCGACGCCATGCCGATCAACACCATCCGCCGGGTCTGACGGACCGGCACGCCCGCGGGCCGCGTCCCGGCCCTGTGATCCGCGCCACCCCCGGGCCGGGGTGGCGCCGGCGTTTCCGGCCACGGCGTGACAAGCGATCAGCTCCGCGTGCGGCACCGGTCACGCCCGGTCATATTCACAAATGAACTTGGTTATTCTTCCGTCATTTTTCTGACAAGGATTTGAACGGATCACGGTTCTGTTACTAGGGTCGTGCCTCGAACCACCGCACAGTCGATCACCCAGCCTGGGTGGCGGCGGTGGTTACCGCCGAGTTCGTGAAGCAGCGGGACGGGCCGCACGGCCTGTCCGACGGGGAGCCCAGCAGTCGGGGGCCGCTGTGGAGCGGAGCCGGGGAACCATGTTCCTCCGGGGTGAATCGGCGCCAGGTCGGCCGGTGGAACGGCCGGTGAGGCGTCGTAGGGCAGCTTCCGGCCCGAACCCGTCAGCTCACCCGGTAGGCGGGCGTTGGAAGAAGGAGTCCGCCTTCGTGGCGTCCCATCGTCGTCCCAAGCCTGCCGGCCGCGCCAAGGTCTCGATCCTGACCGGCGTCGCCGCCGCCGCCGTCGCACTCTCCGCGCAGTCCGGCGCCCACGCCGACCCGACGCCGACCAAGGACCAGGTCAAGGAGCAGGTCGACCAGCTCAACGAGCAGGCCGAGCAGGCGACCGAGAAGTACAACGGCGCCCAGGCCAAGCAGCAGGAGCTGCAGAAGCAGGTCGGCGAGCTCCAGGACAAGGTGGCCCGCCAGCAGGCCGCGGTGACGGACGCCCAGGGCGGCCTCGCCGAGATCGCCGGCGAGCAGTACCGCAACGGCGGCATATCGCCGACCGTCCAGCTGATGCTCTCGTCCACCCCGGACAACTTCCTGAACCAGGCCGGTGCGCTCACCCAGGCCGGCAGCACCCAGTCCGGCGCGCTGAAGGACCTCCAGGAACAGCAGCGCAAGCTCGACCAGGACCGCAACGAGGCCCAGGCCAAGCTCGGCGAGCTGGAGACCACCACCCAGCAGCTGAAGGCCTCCAAGGAGGAGATCCAGGGCAAGCTGGCCAAGGCGCAGGACCTGCTCAACACGCTGACCGAGCAGGAGCGCCAGGCGATGCGCGCGGCCGAGGAGAAAGCCGCCGCCGAGGCGAAGGCGAAGGCCGACGCCGCCGCCAAGGCCGCGGCCACCGCGAAGGCGGACGCCGACCGCGCCTCCCGCGACACCAGCCGCACCGACCTCGGCGCCCCGCAGGCGGCCGCCCCCGCCCCCAAGCCGGCCGCCGCCGGCAGCTCGCGCGGTGCCGCCGCGCTGTCCATCGCCGCCGGCAAGGTCGGCAGCCCGTACGTCTACGGCGCCGCGGGCCCGAACTCCTTCGACTGCTCCGGCCTGATGGTCTGGGCGTTCAACCAGGCGGGCGTGTCGCTGCCGCGCACCTCGCAGGAGCAGGCCGGTGCCGGCACCCGGATCGGCTCGGACCTCTCCCAGGCCCAGCCCGGCGACCTGCTGATCTTCTACAGCGACGCCCACCACGTGGGGATCTACGCGGGCAACGGCCAGGTACTGCACGCTCCCAAGCCGGGTGCCTCGGTCCGCTACGAGGCCGTCTCCAACATGCCGCTGGCCTCCATCGTGCGGGTCTGATCCCGCTCGGGCGCTCACGGGCCCGGTCTCCCTCGCGGGAGGCCGGGCCTGCGGCTTTTCCGGTGGCTCGGGCTGATGCCCGATTAGGGGTCAAATATTCGGGTTGGGAGGGGTTTGGACTCGCTCGCCCGGACTCGCTAACGTCTGCCACCGGACTCCCGCTGGAGAGCCGCCCGGTCCCGGTGCGGCGGCGGGGCCGGGCCGCAGGATTGGAGCCGCCGCCGCATGGCCGTGCACCGCCGTTCCCCGCTGTCAGGAGCGCACGCCCTCGCCCGTGCGCTGGTGCTCACCGCGGCGGCCACCACCGTCCTGGGCATGGCGGCCGGCGGCACCGCCCAGGCCGCGCCCGGCGCACCCGACGCGCCGTCGAACCGCAAGGACGTCAAGGCCCGGGTCGAGCAGCTCTACGACGAGGCCGAGCAGGCCTCGGAGCAGTACAACGCGGCGCTCGACGCCCAGCAGCGGCTGCAGCACGAGACCGGCGCCCTCCAGCAGCAGGTCGCCGTCGCCCAGGACGAGCTGAACCAGCTGCGCGGCGACCTCGCCACCGTGGCCGGCGCCGAGTACCGGAGCGGCGGCCTGGCCCGGACCGCCCAGCTGATGCTCTCCTCCGACCCCGAGGGCTACCTCTCCAAGGCCCGCTCCCAGGACCAGGCGGCCGAGCGGCAGAACGAGACCCTGCACGAGGTGGTGGCCCACCAGCGCCGGCTCGACCAGCGCCGGGCCGAGACCGCCGCCAAACTCACCGAGCTGGACCGGACCCGCCGCGCGCTCGCCGAGAGCAAGCAGCAGATCCAGCAGCGGCTGGCCGAGGCGCAGAAGCTGCTCAACAGCCTGGACGCCGGCGAGCGGGCCCGGATGGCCGCGCAGGACGCCCGCGAGGCCGAGCAGCGCGTCACCCGCGGCACCGACCGGCTCGACCTGGGCAGCACCCCGGCCGCCTCCGAGCGCGGCGCCGCCGCCCTGGCCGCCGCGGTGCGGATGATCGGCGCGCCCTACGTGTACGGATCCACCGGGCCCCGCGCGTTCGACTGCTCGGGTCTGATGTACTGGAGCTGGCGGCAGGCGGGAGTGACCCTGCCGCGCACCTCGCAGGCCCAGGCGCACGCCGGTCAGCGGGTCGGCCTCTCCGACGCACGACCGGGAGACCTGGTGATCTTCTACCGGGACATGCACCACGTCGGCATGTACGCCGGCGGCGGGGTGATCGTGCACGCCCCCTACCCGGGCGCCAAGGTGCGGTACGAGAGCGTCAACGCCATGCCCGTCACGGGGGTGATCCGGCTCTGAGCCGGTCCGGGCCGATCCCGCCCCCCGCCGACGCCAGGGCCCGCGGCTGCGTGCTGTCCCGGCGCGGCGCGCTGCTGCTCGCCGCCGGCGGGCTGGCCCAGCTCTCGCTGCCCGGCGCCGCGCCCACCGCGTCCGCCGGGGCGGTGGCGGACCACCGGGCCGAGGTGGCCGCCCTGCTGGCCGCGCGGGCCCGGGCCCTGGCCGCCGGGCCGCCAGCCCTGCCGCTGGCCGAGGCCGGCTACCGGAACCTCGTGCTCGGCCCCGGCGCCGGACCCGACCGGCTCACCGCCACCGCCGAGCTGGTGGTCCAGGTGGCCGGCTGCGACGCGTACCCCGTGGTCCACCCGCGCCGGCTGCTGCTGCGGCGCACCGACGGGGGCTGGCAGGTCGAGCGGGAGGAGAGCGCGGGCGGCCCGCCGCCGCTGTGGGACCTCGGCACGGTCACGGCCGTGCGCGGCGACCACTGCCTGGTGCTCGGCCTGGCCGGCGGGCCGGACCTCGCGGGGCTCGCCGCCGCCGCGGACCGGGCCGTCCCGGCGGTGGGCGCGGTCTGGGGAGAGCGCTGGGCCGGCCGGCTGCTGCTCCAACTGCCCGCGACCGAGCAGCAGTTCGCCCGCCTGCTGGAGGCCGACCCGGCCGGCTGGACCGGCATGGCGGCGGTCACCACCGCGGCGCCCGGCGCGCCCTGGCACACCCCGGCCGACCGGGTGCTGATCAACCCCGAGGCGTTCGGCGGGCTCAGCGACTTCGGCCGCCAGGTGGTCGTCACCCACGAGGCGGTGCACGTGGCGACCCGGGCCGACACCCGGGCCTGGACGCCGCTCTGGCTCTCCGAGGGCGTCGCCGACTGGACCGGCTACCGCGGCTCCGGCCGGTCGCCGAAGCAGATCGCGCCCGAGCTGGCCCGCGACGTCGCCGCCGGCCGGCTGCCCTCGGCGCTGCCCGCGGACCAGGCCTTCACCGCCGGCGCGGGCGGCATCGCCCAGGCCTACGAGCAGTCCTGGCTGGCCTGCGAGCTGATCGCGCGCCGCTACGGGCCCGAGCGGCTGGTCGGCCTCTACCGCGCGGTGGCGGCGACCGGGCCTGGGGAGGACCGGGAGCAGCGGCTGGACGGCGTTCTCCGGGCCGAACTGGGCCTCGGGCTGGGCGAGTTCACCGGCCTCTGGCTGGACGAGGTCCGACGGCTGAAGGGCTGAGCCGGGTCGTGCCCGGGCAGCAGCGGCCGGTCACGCCGCAACGGGCGCGGGTCAGGCGCCGGCGGTGCTCAGCGGCGTTCGCTGGGCGCGGCCGGGCGCTCGATGCCGTCCAGCAGGTCCTGCTCGTACGCGATGCCCGGCCGCACCGAGTACGCGGCGGCGGGCACCGGCTCCGGGCGGGCCAGCACCACGGTGGCCGGCAGCGGGGCGTCGCCGCGGGTGGAACGCCAGAGCCGGAAGCAGGAGAGCCCGGTGGCGGCGAGCAGCAGCAGGTTGCGCAGGGCCAGCACGGTGATCGCGGTCGGGTCGCTGCCGACCACCTCGCTGAACATCAGCGGGAACTCCACCAGGGTCAGCGGCGTCGCGGCGAGGATCAGCAGGGCCACCGGCCGCTGGCTGCTGCCGCGCACGGTCAGGCAGACCGCCGCGACGCCGACCAGCCAGACCAGGTACTGCGGGCTGATCACCCGGCTGGTCACGGTGAAGACCAGCAGGGCGGCGAGCGCCGCGTCGTACATGGTGGCGGCGTTGCGGCGCTTGGCGGTGAAGCGCCACACCAGCAGCCAGCCGAAGCCCAGCAGGGTGCCGGCCATCATCACCTTGGTGATCACGGGCACCCACGGCCCGAGCATCTCCACCGAGCCGTAGTTCATCATGACCTTGCCGTCCCAGGCCCCGGCGATCCGGGCGAAGTGCAGCGGCAGCGCGCCGACCGACTCCACCTCGATGCCGCGGTCCTTCTGGAACGTCAGGAACTCGAACGCGCCGTTCATCCCGGCCGCGAGCAGGAAGCCGACCGAGACGCAGGCGGCGGCCGCGGACGTCCAGGAGCGGCGGGTGCGCCGGCCGGACGGCGTGCCCATGAGGCCGAGCAGCGGCCAGACCTTGATGATCCCGCCCAGGCCGAGCAGCATCCCGCCGATCGCCGGGCGCCGGACCAGCGCCAGCAGGCCGGCCACCGCGACCGCGGTGACGATCACGTCGTAGCGGTTGTAGATCATCGGGCCGAGCAGCGGGACGCCGGCCACCCAGACCCAGGCGCCGGTCAGCGCCCGGCCCTTGCGCAGCCCGGTCCGCACCAGCAGGGCCATCGCGACGGCGTCCGCGACCCCGCAGATCACCCAGAACGAGACCAGGTACGACCAGGGCAGCAGCCCCGGCAGCATGATGACCAGGGCGGCGCCGGGCGGGTACTGCCAGGTGACGTCGTCCAGCGGGAAGGTGCCGGTCTGCAGGACGCCGTACCAGCCGTGGTAGATCAGCCAGACGTCGGTGGTGATGTCCCCGCCGGGCATCCGCAGCACGCCGGTCACCAGCAGCACCAGCAGCGCCCGGGTGGCCAGCCAGGCCGCGCCGAGGGCGCAGACCGCTCCGGCGCGCCCGGAGGGGCGGCCGGCGGCCTGGACGGGCTCCTGGCGGACGGCCAGCGCCGTGCCGGGGCCGTCGGCGCCGCTGGGGGTACCGGACTCGGTGGCCGGGGCCAACTCCACTGCGCTCCCTCGTTCGTCTCGGACGTCCCACCGGAGGCGTCGCGCGACGGACGCCCGGGCGGTCGGTGGCGGGCGCTGCGCCGTCGTCCGGGCTGGCCCCACCGGCTGCCTAGGTACTAGGACAGACCCGGGGGTGAAACGGTTGCCGTGCGCGGATCCGTTCCCGGCGGGTCATGGTGTTGACCTATCGTACGGATCACCCAGCGGTACACCGAGCACCCCCCGACCGAGCGAGCCGTGGCCTGATGCACAAGACCTTGATCGTCACCAACGACTTCCCGCCGCGACCCGGCGGTATCCAGGCCTTCGTGCACAACATGGCCGTCCGTCAGCCCGCAGGGAGCGTCGTGGTCTACGCCTCGACCTGGCGGGACGGCAGCGAGGTGGCCCGCTTCGACGCCGAGCAGCCGTTCCCGGTGATCCGGGACCGCACGAAGGTGATGGTTCCCACACCGCGGGTGACCCGGCGGGCCGCCGAGATCCTGAGGGCGGAGCGGTGCGACGCGGTCTGGTTCGGCGCGGCCGCCCCGCTCGGGCTGATGGCACCGGCCCTGCGCCGGGCCGGGGCCGGCCGGCTGCTCGGCATGACCCACGGGCACGAGGCCGCCTGGGCCCAGCTCCCGGCGGCCCGGCAGCTGCTGCGCCGGATCGGCGCGGGCACCGACGTCCTCACCTACCTGGGCGAGTACACCCGCTCGCGGATCGCCGACGCGGTCGGTCCGGCGGCGGCCGCGCGGATGGTGCAGCTGCCGCCGGGGGTGGACGAGCGGACCTTCCACCCGGACTCGGGCGGTGCCGCCGTGCGCGAGCGGCTCGGCCTGGCCGGCCGGCCGGTGGTGGTCTGCGTCTCCCGGCTGGTGCCGCGCAAGGGCCAGGACACCCTGATCGAGGCGATGCCGCAGATCCTCGCGGACGTGCCGGACGCCGTGCTGCTGATCGTCGGCGGCGGCCCGTACCGGGCGGACCTGGAGAAGCTGGCCGACGCCCGCGGCGTGCGCGCCTCGGTCCGGTTCACCGGCTCGGTGCCGTGGGAGGAGCTGCCCGCGCACTACGGCGCCGGCGACGTCTTCGCGATGCCCTGCCGCACCCGCCGGGGCGGGCTGGACGTGGAGGGCCTGGGGATCGTTTACCTGGAGGCCTCGGCGACCGGTCTGCCGGTGGTCGCCGGGGACTCCGGCGGTGCGCCGGACGCCGTGCTGGAGGGGGAGACCGGCTACGTGGTGCCGGGCGGCTCGCCCGCGGCGGCGGCCGAGCGGATCGTCCGGCTGCTGAACGACGAGGAGCTGCGCCGGCGGATGGGCGAGGCCGGCCGTCGCTGGGTGGACCGCTCCTGGCGGTGGGACCTGCTGGCCGGCCGGCTGACCGCGCTGCTGGCGGGCTGAGCGCACGCCGGAACGGGAACCCCGCCCGGCGGGGTCCCCGTTCTCGTGGCCGGTCGGCGTCGGCGGCCGGTCAGCGCCGGTAGATGGCCTCGACGTCGGCCGCGAAGTCCTTCAGCACGACGTTGCGCTTGAGCTTGAGCGAGGGCGTCAGGTGCCCGCTCTCCTCGGAGAAGACGGTGTCGAGCAGGCGGAACTTCTTGACCGCCTCGGCGTGCGAGACGGCCGCGTTGCCGTCGTCCACGGCGGTCTGGAGGGCGGCCAGCAGGTCCGGGTCGTCACGCAGCTCGGCGACCGTGGCGGTGGCCGGCTTGCCGTTCAGCTCCTTCCACTTGGGGAAGAAGTCCTCGTCCACGGTGACCAGGCAGCCGATGAACGGCTTGCGGTCGCCGACCACCATCACCTCGCCGACCAGCGCGTGCGCCCGGATCCGGTCCTCGATCACGGCCGGGGCGACGTTCTTGCCGCCCGCGGTGACGATGATCTCCTTCTTCCGGCCGGTGATGGTGAGGTAGCCCTCGGAGTCCAGCGAGCCGATGTCGCCGGTGGCGAACCAGCCGTCCTGGAGGGCGTCCGCGGTGGCCTGCGGGTTGTTCCAGTAGCCGGTGAAGATCTGCGGGCCCTTGAGCAGCACCTCGCCGTCCTCGGCGATCCGGACGGCGGAGCCGGGCAGCGGCTGGCCGACCGTGCCGATCTTCGGCTTGTCGTGCGGGTTGAAGGCGGTGGCCGCACAGGTCTCGGTCAGGCCGTAGCCCTCCAGGACGGTGAAGCCGATGCCCCGGTAGAAGTGGCCGAGCCGCTCGCCGAGCGGGGCGCCGCCGGAGATGGCGTGGGTGGCCCGGCCGCCGAGCGCGGCGCGCAGCTTGCTGTAGACCAGCTTGTCGAAGACGGCGTGCTTGATCCGCAGGACGAACCCGGCGCCGCCGGCGTCCAGCGCCCGGCTGTACGCGATGGCGGTCTCCGCGGCCTTGTCGAAGATCTTGCCCTTGCCGTCGGCCTGGGCCTTCGCGCGGGCGGTGTTGTAGACCTTCTCGAAGACTCTGGGCACGCCCAGGATCAGCGTCGGGCGGAACGACGCGAGCTCGGCCGTGACGTCCTTGATGTCCGAGACGTGGCCGAGCTTGATGGGGGCGATCGCGGCGGCGATCTCGGCGATCCGGCCGAGGACGTGCGCGAGCGGGAGGAACAGCAGGACGGAGCCCTCGCCGGTCCGGAACAGCGGCTCCATGCGGGCCGTCACGTTGCCGAGCTCGGCCAGGAAGTTGGCGTGGGTGAGCTGACAGCCCTTCGGGCGGCCGGTGGTGCCCGAGGTGTAGACGATCGTGGCGACCGCGTCGGAGTCCGCGACCGAGCGGCGCTCGGCCACGGTCGCGTCGGTGACGTCCCGGCCGGCCTCGGCCAGCGCGGCCACCCCGCCGGCCTCGAACTGCCAGGTGTGCTTCAGCTCCGGCAGCCGGTCACGGACCTCCGCGACCACCTTGGCGTGCTGGTCGGTCTCGGTGAGGACGGCGACCGCGCCGGAGTCGCCGAGGATCCACTCGACCTGCTCGGCGGAGGAGGTCTCGTACACCGGCACGGTGATCGCGCCGGCCGTCCAGATCGCGAAGTCCAGCAGCGTCCACTCGTAACGGGTGCGGGACATGATGCCCACCCGGTCGCCGGGGGCGATGCCCGCGGCGATCAGCCCCTTGGCCGCGGCGTGCACCTCGACCAGGAACTGGGCGGCCGTCAACTCCTGCCACCGGCCGTCCACCTTGCGGCTGAGCACCGCGACGTCCGGGTGCTTCTCGGCGTTCTGGTGCACGAGGTCGGAGAGGTTACCGCCGCTCGGTACCTGGTAGAGGGCCGGAAGGCTGAAGTCGAGCAAGACTGCTCCTCGTTCGCGACGCTGCGGGACGGCAGGACGTTACTGCCCGGTAGGCAGCTTCGGCCAGGGGGTCGGCTCCGGTGTTCGAAGTGTCACACCTTTACCCGTCCGACCAGGCCGTGACCGGGTCGTTCGAATGGCACCCTACGGCAGCCCCGGGGTGACCGGCCGGTAGGCCGCCGTGCTCCGCATCCGGCCCGCATCCGGCCGGGTCGCGGCAGACCCCGCCCCGGACCGGCGCGGCCCCCGGGCGCGATAGCCTGCTCCGGGCGCACCCGACCGAGCAGCTCGGCCGGGCCGGCAGCAAGGGACGACGCGGAGGGCCATTCCATGGCGGAGCACACCAGGTCGAGCATCACCATCGACGCGACCCCGGCGCAGGTCATGGCCGTGATCGCCGACTTCGCCGCGTACCCGGCCTGGACCGGCGAGGTCAAGGAGATCGAGGTGCTGGAGACCGCCGGGAACGGCCGCGCCGCCCAGGTGCGCCTGCTCCTCGACGCCGGCGCCATCCGCGACGAGCACGTCCTCGCCTACACCTGGGACGACGACCGCGAGGTCAGCTGGACGCTGGTGCGCAGCCAGATGCTCCGCTCGCTGGACGGCTCCTACGCGCTCGCCCCGCTCGACGGCGGCCGGACCGAGGTCACCTACCAGCTCGCCGTCGACGTCAAGATCCCGATGCTCGGCATGATCAAGCGCAAGGCCGAGAAGGTCATCATCGACCGGGCACTGGCCGGGCTGAAGAAGCGCGTCGAAGGCTGACGCACGGAAATACGGGGGCAGCACGGCATGACGGCCACGCGCACCATCCTGGTCAGCGGCGACGCGGCGGCGCCCACGGTGGCCGCCGCCACCGCGCTGCACGCCGCCCGGCAGGGCCGCCGCACCCTGCTGCTGGCCGCCGACGACCCGCACCGGGCGCTGGACACCGCCCTCGGCGTCCGGCTGGAGCCCGAACCCGCCGGGTACGCGCCCGGGCTGACCGTGGCCCGGACCGACGAGCAGGCCGCCTTCCGGCACGCCCTCGGCGAGATCGGCGGCCGGCTCAAGCCCGCCCTCGACCTGCTCGGTGCCGACCCGCTCGACCCCGAGGAGCTCACCGCCCTCCCCGGCACCGCCCGGCTCGCCCTGCTGCGCGCCCTGCCCGCCGCCGACGCCGACGTCCTGGTGGTGCTCGCCCCGCCGCCCGCCGAGCTGATCGGCACGCTCGCGCTGCCCGAGCAGCTGGAGCGCTACCTCGCCCGGCTCGTCCCCGAGCAGCGCCAGGCCGCCCGGGCGCTGCGCCCGCTGCTGGCCGGGCTGGCCGGGGTCCCGATGCCCGCCGACTGGCTGTACGAGGCCCGGAGCAAGGCGGCCGGTGCGCTCGCCGAGGCGCGGGCCGCGCTCACCGCACCCGGCACCAGCGTCCGCCTGGTCGTCGCCGCCGACGGCCACCCGTACGAGGAGCTGCGCCGGATCCGCGCCGGGCTGGCCCTGCACGGGCACCGGCCGGACGCCGTGGTCGTCCACGGCGCGCTGCCGGAGGGCGCGGCCGGTTCGCCCGACCCCTGGCTGGCCGGGTTCGCCCGCCGCCGGGAGGAGGAGCTGGCCGCCCTCGCCGCCGCGAGCGACGTCCCGGTGCTGGTCACCGGCCCGGCCGAGACCACCCTCGAAGCCGTCGCGGACCGCCTCTACGGCGACGGGCCCGGCCCGGAGCCGCTCCCGTCCGGGCCGTGGCCGGTCGAGGACCGGCTCGCCGAGGAGGGCCTGCTGGTCTGGCACCTCGCGCTGCCCGGCGCCGACCGGGCCGACCTGGACCTGGTCCGCCGCGGGGACGAGCTGGTGGTCGGCCTCGGCGCCCACCGCCGGGTGCTCACCCTGCCCTCGGCGCTGCGCCGCTGCACCGTCGCGGGCGCGGGGCTGCACGACGGGGTGCTCGCCGTCCGTTTCGCGCCGGACCCGGCGCTCTGGCCGCGCGGCTGAGCCTCCTCCCCGCCGTGGCGGCCGGGCCTCCGGCCGCCGTCCGGCGCTCGGGCCCTCCGTTTCTCCAGGCCCTCCGTTTCGCCGGACTTCCCGGGCCGCGGGCTCCGGGTGCTCGTGCCGTCCGGGCTCCCGGCCGCCGGGTTTTCGGGTCTTCCGGCCCGGCCGGGACGCGGGGCCGGTCCGGTAGCGTCGGGGGGCAGTGGCCGCAGGCGCGGCCGGAGCCGAGGAGACGCGCGCGATGACCACTGCCGACGACCGCACCGAGCAGGCCGACGGCCACCCGTTCGGCCCGGAGCTGGGCCCGCTGGTGGACGAGGTGCGCCGGTTCGCCACCGTCGTCGGCCAGAAGGCGCAGGAGGCGAGCGCCGAGACCCTCATCTCGCTGGCCGGCCTCACCGACCGCCTGCGCGAGCAGCAGCCCGACGTCTACCGGCACCTGGCCGCCGCGGGCAGCGGGCTGGCCGCCGCCGGAGGCGAGCTGCTGGCCGCCTACCGGGCCGCCGTGGCCGGCCACGAGCACCGCTGGACCGCCGGCGGGAGCGCCCGCAGCGAGCGCATCGACCTCGACGGAGCTGACGGACCGTCCGACAAGCAGTGAAGACCTGATCCCGAACGGGTGACCGCCTGAGTGCGTGCTGCGACGGAGCGAGTAAGAATGTACGACTTTTGAATGAGCTCGGCGAGCTTGGCCGCAAATTGTCTTCGGTTAATGTATGCGACGGTGTGTACGGGGGCCAGGGTTGGACGGTACGGTTCCGTCCAGCGGGAACGAGTGAATAGCTGAGGGACACATGGCTCTGACCATCGGCGTCGACGTCGGCGGGACCAAGATCGCGGCAGGCGTGGTCAACGAGGCGGGCGAGATCCTGGCCAGGACCAGGGTGCCCACCCCGGCCGACCCGCAGTGGGCGGTCGACGCCATCGCGCAGGCCGTGCGCGAGCTCAAGGAGCAGTACCCCGACGTGGCCGCGGCCGGTGTCGGCGCCCCCGGCTTCGTCGACCGGGACCGCTCCACGGTGATCTTCGCCCCCAACATCGACTGGGAGGAGGAGCCGCTGCGCACCCGGATCGAGGAGCTCACCGGCCTCGACACCGTGGTCGAGAACGACGCCAACTGCGCCGCCTGGGCCGAGTTCCGCTTCGGCGCGGCCGCCGGGCACGACGACATGGTGCTGATCACCGTCGGCACCGGCATCGGCGGCGGCATCGTCCTGGACGGCCGGCTGCACCGCGGCCGGTTCGGCGTGGCCGGCGAGATCGGCCACCTCAACATGGTCCCGGACGGCCTGGCCTGCGGCTGCGGCGGCAAGGGCTGCTGGGAGCAGTACGGCTCCGGCCGGGCGCTGCGCCGGTACGGCCGGGAGAAGGCCGCCGCTGACCCGATCCACGGCAAGCGGATGCTGGACCTCAACGACGGCGTCGCCGAGACCATCCGCGGCATCCACATCACCCAGGCCGCCGAGGAGGGCGACCCGCTCGCCCTGGAGTGCTACGCCGAGCTGGCCGACTGGCTGGGCCGCGGCATGGCCGACCTCGCCGCGCTGTTCGACCCGGGCGTCTTCGTGCTCGGCGGCGGCGTCTCCGACTCCGGCCGGCTGCTGCTCGACCCGGTCGCCAAGGCCTTCGGGCACTACCTGACCGGCGGGGTGCACCGTCCGCGCGCCGAGGTGGTGCTCGCCTCGATGGGCTCCGCCGCCGGCATCGCCGGCGCCGCCGACCTGGCCCGCACCCTCTGACCCCACCCGCATGCGCCCGCCGACGGCGGCGGTGCGGCCGGACGCCCCCCCGGGGCCCGGCCGTGCCGTCGCCGTCGCCGTGTTCCCCGCCGTGTTCCCGCGCCGTGGCTCCTGCCGTGCGGGGCGGCCCCGTTGCCGTACGGTCGTCCCCAGACGCCCCGGGGAGGACCAGCATGACGAGCGACCCGACGACCGCGGCTCCGGCCGAACTGCCGCGGCCCGGGCCGGGACGGCTGCGGCTGCTGGGCTACAACGTCCGCTCGCTGCGCGACGACCGGCGGGCCCTGGTCCGGGTGATCCGGGCCTGCGCCCCGGACGTGGTCTGCATCCAGGAGTCGCCGCGCTACTGGCGGCCGCAGGGGCAAGCGGCCTGGCTCGCCCGGCAGACCGGCACCGTGGTCCTGGCCGGCGGCGGCCGGGCCGCGGCGGGGCCGCTGCTGCTCGGCCGGCCCGGGGTGGAGCTGCTCGCCGTCCACGACCGGCTGCTGCCCAAGACCCGTGGCCTGCACGCCCGCGGCTTCGCCGGCGCGCTGCTCCGGGTGGCCGGCTCGGTGCCCTTCTCCGTCACCAGCTGCCACCTGAGCCTGGACCCGCAGGAGCGCTACGGTCAGTTCGAGCTGCTGCTCGACCAGCTGCGGATCGCCGAACTCGGCGTCGTCGCAGGCGACTTCAACGAGCACCCGGACGGGCCCGGCTGGCGGCTGCTGGCCGGGCGGCTGCAGGACGGGTACCGGACGGCGCCCTGGGGCGGCGAGTTCACGTCCGTGCCGGAAAACCCCTACCAGCGGATCGACGCCGTCTTCGCCACCCCCGGCGTGCGCGTCCTCGCCTGCGGGGTCCCGCACGGCCTGCCCGGCGTCACGGGGGCCGACCTGCGGGCCGCCACCGACCACCTGCCGGTGCTCGCCGTCCTGGAGCTCCCGACCGGCTGACCGGCCGGACCGCGAGGCCGGCGAACCGCCGGACCGCCGGGCGCGGGCCCGCGGTCAGACGACCGCGCCGCCGTGCGGGTCCTCGGGCTCGTCGTCGTCGCGCTCCCGCATCCGGGCCACCAGGGTGACGAAACCGCCCAGGAAGGCGGTCACCCCGACCCAGGCCGGCCAGCCGGAGACCTCGCGCCAGACCAGCGCGTCGACGAGCAGCAGGGCGGGGCCGCCGAGCACGGCCAGCCAGGCGAACTTGGCGGTGACGTCCGCGGCCGGCAGCGGGGGCGGCTCCGGCGGGACGAAGTGCCCCTCGTCGGTCGCCTCCTCCAGCTCGAAGTCGCGCGGGCCGGAGCCGGCCGCCGGCATCACCGGCCGGGTGGAGCGGGGGCGGGGCTGCGGCGCCAGTTCGGAGAGGTCGTCCGGGTCGGCACGGTGCCCGGAGCCGTCCTTGAAGCCGCCCTTCAGCTCGCCGCGGGCCCGGAGGTTCTCGATCTCCGGCCAGTTCGGGTTGTTGAGGTCGACGGGGTCGTCGAACTGGGCGACCAGCGCGGCGAAGATCTCGTCCTGCTCGGCCTGGCTGCGTTCGGGCGCGCGCCGCACCCGCGGCGGCTCCGCGGCGCCGGCCTCCGCGCCGCTGCCGCCCCCGGCGGTGCCGTCCGTCCCGGCGCCCCCGCCCTTGGCGGCGTCCCCGGCTCCGGGGGCCTCGGCCTTCGTGTTCTCCGCGTCCTCGCGGGGCGCTTCGTCCTCGCCGCCCGCCGTGCTGCTCTCGTGCACTTCCGGCCCTTCAGCCTTGGTGATCGTCGGATTCGACCCGAGTGACGCCCGCCGCGTGCGCGGGAGCCAGCCGTCGGATGAAGTCCAGACTGGCCGCGAATATTTCCGCCGCGTCGTGGTCCAGCGTCGCGACGTGGTAGCTGCGCTGGCAAAGCCGCTCCGTCACGTCGGTCGAGGATATCCGGGCCAGCACCAGTTCAGAGTTGGCCGGGGAGACGACGTGGTCCTGCGGGCTGTGGAAGAGCAGCACCGGCTGGGTCACCTCCGGCAGCCGGCCCTGGACCTCCTTCCACAGCCGGGACAGCGACCAGGCGGCGTGCAGCGGCGTCCGGTCGTAACCGAGCTCGGCCGCGCCGGGCTTGGCGATGTCGTCGGCGATCCCGGGCAGGCTCGGCACGAGGTGACGCAGCACCGGAAGCAGCACACTCGCGGGGTTGTCGGAACGCACCGACGGGTTGACCAGCACCAGTCCGGACACCGCCGGCCCGTGCACGGCGGCCAGCCGCAGGGCCAGCGCGGAACCCATCGACAGTGCGCAGACGAAGACCTGCTCGCACTCCGCGGAGAGCGCGAGCAACTCCCGCTCGACCTCCGCGTACCAGTCCTCCCAGCGGGTCGGCTGCATGTCCTGCCAGCGGGTGCCGTGGCCGGGCAGCAGCGGCAGCGCGACCGTGAACCCGGCCGCCGCCAGCTCCTCGGCCCACGGCCGCAGCGACTGCGGCGAGCCGGTGAAACCGTGGCAGAGCAGGACACCCACCGGCCCGCCCTGGTGGTGGTACGGCTCGGCACCGGGCAGCAGCGGCATGGCGGGCTCCTTCGCGGGCGGGAACGCTGTGGAGGAAGAGGGCGCCGGGCCCCACGGGGATGACCGGGGGCGCGCGGGTCGGGGAGCTGCGGAAACCGCATCGTCCCACGGCCCGCCCGCCCCGTACACCCCTGCCGGGGCACCCCGGCAGGGCGGGGCGGGGCGCGGGCGGGGGCCGCGGGGCATTAGGATCGTCCGGTCCGCATAACAGGAGGCCCGGGTTGTTCTACCGACTGATGAAGATGATCGTCGCGCCACTGCTTCGGATCTTCTTCCGGCCGTGGATCGAGGGTGAGGAGAACATCCCCGCCGAGGGTGCCGCGATCATCGCGAGCAACCACCTCTCCTTCTCGGACTCCTTCTTCTTCCCCGCGCTGATCAGGCGCCGGGTGACCTTCATCGCCAAGGCCGAGTACTTCAACACGCCCGGCGTGAAGGGCAAGCTGACGGCCGCCTTCTTCAAGGGCGTCGGCCAGCTGCCGGTGGACCGCTCGGGCGTGCGCGGCGCCGGCGAGGCGGCGATCCGCTCCGCCATCGCGGTGCTGGACCGCGGCGAGCTGTTCGGCGTCTACCCGGAGGGCACCCGGTCGCCCGACGGCAAGCTGTACCGCGGCAAGGTCGGCGGCCTGGCCCGCGTCGCCCTGGCCACCGGTGCGCCGGTGATCCCGGTCGCGATGATCGACACCGAGAAGGTGCAGCCGCCCGGCCAGGTGATCCCCAACTTCGGCATCCGCCCGGGCATCCGGATCGGCCGGCCGCTGGACTTCTCCCGCTACCACGGCATGGAGAACGACCGCTTCATCCTCCGTTCGGTGACGGACGAGGTGATGTACGAGATCATGCGGCTCTCCGGCCAGGAGTACGTGGACATCTACGCGACCGCCGCCAAGCGGCAGATCGCCGACGACAAGAAGCGCGCCGACGCCGAGCGCAAGGCGGTGCAGAAGGCCGAGCAGGCCGCCGCCAAGGCCGAGAAGGCCGAGGCGGAGAAGGCCCAGAAGGCGGCGGAGAAGGCGGCCGAGCAGTCCGGCGAGAAGCCGGGCGAGCAGGAGCAGTAGGAGAGCGGGTCGCACCGGGCCCGCCGGGGGAGGGCAGGGACGATGACGGACGGCAGCAGAGCCGGCGCGGTCGGCGGGGCCGTCGCGGCCGGCGGGATGTCCGTCGAACTGCCGCTCTGGCGCGCCATCTCGATCTTCCGCGTGCTGGCGCTCGGTTACGCGGTGCTGCGCTACTTCAACTCGTACATGGGGTTCCTGCACCCCGTCGCCGGGTGGATCTTCCTGGGCGCGCTGACGCTCTGGACCCTGGCGAGCACCCGCGCCTTCGCCGGGCCGCAGCGCTGCACCTGGTACGTGCTCGGCACCGACCTCACGCTCGCCGTCACCGGCATCGTGATGAGCGGCCAGACCGACGACCCGGCCCGGATCAGCCACGGCGCGCCCACCCTGCCCACCATCTGGGCGGCCGGCACCGTGCTCGGCTTCGCCGGCAAGGGCGGCTGGCGCTGGGCGGCGTCGGCCGGTTCGGTGATCGGGGTGGCCAACATCCTCGGCCACGGCGGCCCGACCGGCGACAACATCCACAACATCGTGCTGCTGATGATGGCCGGCTGCGCTATCGGCTACGTGATCGAGCTGGCCCGGGCCAGCGAGGCGACGCTCACCCGGGCGCTCCAGGTGGAGGCCGCCACCCGGGAGCGCGAGCGGCTCTCCCGGGACATCCACGACGGCGTGCTCCAGGTGCTCGCGCTGGTCCAGCGCCGGGGCGGCGAGCAGGTCGCCGGCCGGGACGCCGACTTCGCCGAGCTGGGCCGGCTGGCCGGCGAGCAGGAACGCGCACTGCGGGCCCTGATGAGCGGCGGCCCGCTGCCGGCCCAGCGCGCGCCGCAGGAACCGCAGGACCTCCGCACCCTGCTCGGCCCGTACGCCGACGAGCGGATCACGCTCTCCGCCCCCGGCACCCCGGTGCTGCTCCCCGCCCCGGCCGCCGGCGAGCTGGCCGCCGCCGTCGGCGCCGCGGTGGACAACGTCCGCAAGCACGCCGGCCCGGAGGCCCGCGCCTGGATCCTGGTCGAGGACGAGCCGGAGGCCGTCACGGTCAGCGTCCGCGACGACGGCCCGGGCTTCGCCCCCGGCCGGCTCGGCGAGGCGGAGCAGGCCGGCCGGCTGGGCGTCTCCCAGTCGATCCGCGGCCGGCTGCTGGACCTCGGCGGCACGGCCGAGCTGTACTCGGCGCCCGGGGAGGGCGTCGAGGTCGAACTCCGCGTTCCGAGGAAGGGCTCCGATGACCGACCAGCCGACCACTGAGCAGCCGGCCACTGAGCAGCCGGCCACCGGCCGGGCGACCACCGGACAGCCGGCGGTGCGGGTCATGGTCGTGGACGACCACCCGATGTGGCGCGACGCCGTCTCGCGTGACCTCGCCGAGGCCGGACTGGAGGTGGTGGCCACCGCCGGCGACGGCGAGGAGGCGGTCCGCCGGGCCCGGGCCTGCTCCCCGCAGGTGGTGGTGCTGGACCTCAACCTGCCCGCCCTGTCCGGCGCCGAGGCCTGCCGCCGGATCGTCGCCCAGGACCCGTCGGTGCGGGTCCTGGTGCTCTCCGCGAGCGGCGAGCACGCGGACGTGCTGGAGGCGGTGAAGTCCGGCGCGACCGGGTACCTGGTGAAGTCGGCCGGCCGGGACGAGCTGCTGGACGCGGTGCGCCGCACCGCCGTCGGCGACGCCGTCTTCACCCCGGGCCTGGCCGGCCTGGTGCTCGGCGAGTTCCGCCGGCTGGCCGCCGAGCCGGCCGCCCCGACCGCCCCCGCCGTCCCGCAGCTGACCGCCCGGGAGACCGAGGTGCTGCGGCTGGTCGCCAAGGGCCTGTCCTACCGGCAGATCGCCGACCGGCTGGTGCTCTCCCATCGCACGGTGCAGAACCACGTCCAGAACACCCTCGGCAAGCTCCAGCTGCACAACCGGGTCGAGCTGGTCCGGTACGCGATCGAGCAGGGCCTGGACGACGAGATCTGAGCGGGGGCGGGCCGCCCGGCCCGCCCCCGCCCTCCGCCCTCCGCGCGGCCGGGGGGCTCAGCCGCGGAGCGCCGCGGCCTCCCGGAGCAGCCCGGCGACGATGTCCACGCCGTCCCGGGTGAGCACCGACTCCGGGTGGAACTGCAGCCCGGCGAAGCCCGGCCCGCGCAGCGCGTGGACGTCGCCGGTCAGCGGGTCGCGGGCGATCTCGACGCCCTCGGCGGCGAGCCGGGCGGCGTCCGGGTCCGAGCAGCGCGCGGTGAACGTGTTGTAGAAGCCGACCGTGCGGCGGGTGCCGAACAGGTCGATCGTCTCCTGCGCCCCCTGGAACGGGACGGCCTTGCGGGCCAGCGGCAGCCCGAGCACGCCCGAGAGCAGCTGGTGACTGAGGCAGACGGCGAGCAGCGGCGCGGTCCGCGCGCCGGAGCGGACGGCGGCCAGCGCATCGGCGACGACCGGGCGGAGCACCGCCATCTTGGCGTCGTCGGCGGCGGCCGGGTCGCCCGGGCCGGGGCCGAGCACCAGCGGCCCGCGGTGGGCGGCGACCCGCTCGCGCAGGCCGGGCTCGTCGAACCGGGCCACCGTGACCCGGTGGCCGAGCGAGGTCAGCAGGTGGGCGAGCATCGAGGTGAAGGTGTCCTCGCCGTCCACCACCAGGGCCGGCTCGGTCCGGGTGACCACGGCCGGCTCCTGCATCCGCAGCCAGAACGGCGCGAGGCCGGCCCGCCGGGCGTCCAGGGCCGCCTGGACCCGGTGGTCGTCGGCGAGCCGCGGGCCGGAGCGGTGCGGCAGCCGGGCCGGGGCCGGGCGGGCGCCGATCGCGGTGAGCACCCCGGCGGCCTTGGCGTGCGTCTCGGCGACCTCGGACTCCGGGTCGGAGTGCCGGACCAGCGTCGCGCCGACCCGGACGACCAGCCGGCCGGTGGCCGGGTCGATGTCGGCGGTGCGGATGCAGATCGGGGAGTCCAGAAGCTGGCCGCCGCTGGCCGAGCGGCCGATCAGGGCGAGCGCGCCGGCGTAGTAGCCGCGCCCGCCGCGCTCGTACCGCCTGATCACCCGGGTGGCGTTCTGCACCGGGCTGCCGGTGACGGTGGCGGCGAACATCGTCTCCTTGAGCACCTCGCGGACGTCCAGCGAGGTGCGCCCGCGCAGCTCGTACTCGGTGTGCGCGAGGTGGGACATCTCCTTGAGGCGCGGGCCGAGCACCTGGCCGCCGAGGTCGCCGACGGTGCACATCATCTTGAGTTCCTCGTCGACCACCATGGTGAGCTCCTCCAGCTCCTTGGGGTCGTGCAGGAACGCGAGCAGCGAGTCGAGGTCGGCGCCGCCGGCCGGGTAGCGGTAGGTGCCCGAGATCGGGTTCATCACGACCGTCCCGCCGCTCTGCCGGACGTGCACCTCGGGGGAGGCGCCGACGAGGATCCGGTCCCCGGTGTGCACCAGGAAGGTCCAGTAGGCGCCGCGCTCCTGCTCCAGCAGCAGGCGGAAGAGCGACAGGGCGAGCGCCGGGGAGCAGTGTCCGCCGGCGGCCCCGTCGCGGGCCTCCAGGGTGGCGGTGAAGTCGCGCCGGATGACGAAGTTGGCGCCCTCGCCGCGCCCGATCTCGTCCTCGATCACCCGGCGGACGATGCCGGCGTACTCGGCGTCGTCGACGTCGAACGAGCCGCCGGTCAGCGAGAACGGCACCTGCGGCAGTGCGGCGGTGAGTTCGGCCAGCGGGAGGGCGTACTGGCCGGTCACCGAGAGGGCCTGCAGCGGGGTGTCGTCGTCGTGCGCCTCGAAGCCGCGTTCACGGATCTGCCGGAAGGGCACCAGCGCGAGCAGGTCGTGCACCGGGCCGTCGGCCGGGACGCCCGCGCGGACCGGCAGGTCGGCCAGTCGTTCGTAGCTGCCGACCGTCCCCAGCAGGACCTCGACGGTGTCCGGGGCGAGTCGGGGGGTGCGGCGGTGCAGCAGGGCGAAGGCCGGGGCGTCCGGGCCGGTCAGTCGGGCGAGCAGGTCGGCGGCGGTGGTCACGGTGGCGGCTTCCTTCCGGTGGATGCGGGGGGCGGTTCTGGGGTTCCGCTCCCGGGAGGGCCGTCTGCCGATACGCCGACGGCCGCCCCGAGGGGCGGCCGTCGTGTTCGTCTAGGAACGCGCGATCTGTGGGCCACCCGAGGGGTCGGCCCACCACCAGGAGTAGGTGTGCGGCGCGTTCATGCGACGAGCGTAGCGGATCCGGCGGACCGGGTGAGGCCGGTCACGCGATTGTCCGCGTCGTGTCTCACCCATCGGGCAGTGGTCACAAATCGGTTGTCGCACCCCGTAGCCTTGGCCCTGTGACCGTGACAAATCCCCACCCCTGGCAGTCCCTGCCCGCGGCGCAGCAGCCTGAATGGCCGGACCACGAGGCTCTGCGCAAGACCCTTGCGGAGCTCGCCTCCTATCCGCCGCTCGTCTTCGCCGGCGAGTGCGACCAGCTGCGCGCCCGGCTCGGTGCCGTGGCGCGTGGTGAGGCGTTCCTGCTGCAGGGCGGTGACTGTGCCGAGGCCTTCGACGGCGTTTCGGCCGAGCACATCCGCAACAAGCTGAAGACCCTGCTGCAGATGGCGGCCGTGCTGACGTACGCGGCCTCCGTCCCCGTGGTGAAGGTCGGCCGGATCGCCGGGCAGTACTCCAAGCCGCGGTCCAAGTCGACCGAGACGCGGGACGGCGTCACCCTTCCGGTCTACCGGGGCGACTCGGTGAACGGGTTCGACTTCACCCCCGAGTCCCGCATCCCGGACCCGGAGCGCCTGAAGCGGATGTACAACGCGTCCGCCGCGACCCTGAACCTGGTCCGTGCGTTCACCACCGGTGGGTACGCGGACCTGCGCCAGGTGCACGCCTGGAACCAGGACTTCGTGCGTAACTCGCCGGCCGGCCAGCGCTACGAGCAGCTCGCCCGCGAGATCGACAACGCGCTGGCGTTCATGAACGCCTGTGGCGTGGCGCCGGAGGAGTTCAGGACGGTCGAGTTCTTCTCCTCGCACGAGGCGCTGATCCTCGACTACGAGACCGCGCTGACCCGCGTGGACTCGCGCACCGGCGACCTGTACGACGTCTCCGGCCACATGGTCTGGATCGGCGAGCGCACCCGCCAGCTGGACCACGCGCACATCGAGTTCGCCTCCCGGATCCGCAACCCGATCGGGGTGAAGCTCGGCCCGACCACCACGGTCGACGAGGCGCTCACCCTGATCGAGAAGCTGGACCCGGAGCGCGAGCCCGGCCGGCTCACCTTCATCACCCGGATGGGCGCGGGCAAGGTCCGCGACCACCTGCCGACCCTGGTGGAGAAGGTCACCGCCTCCGGTGCGCAGCCGGTCTGGATCTGCGACCCGATGCACGGCAACACCTTCGAGGCGTCGAGCGGGCACAAGACCCGCCGCTTCGACGACGTGCTGGACGAGGTCAAGGGCTTCTTCGAGGTGCACCGCGCGCTCGGCACCCACCCGGGCGGCATCCACGTGGAGCTGACCGGCGACGACGTCACCGAGTGCGTCGGCGGCGGCGACGAGGTGCTGGTCGACGACCTGCACCAGCGCTACGAGACGGCCTGCGACCCGCGGCTCAACCGCAGCCAGTCGCTGGACCTGGCGTTCCTGGTGGCCGAGATGTACCGCGGCGGCCACTGAGCGGAACCGAGTGTGAGATAAGCCTCTCCGGCCCCGGGACATCCGGGGCCGGAGAGGCTTTTTCACGCCCGCTCCGCCGGGTAAGGTGAGGCTTAGTGAACTAAGGCAAGCCTTAGTCAAGATCGTTTCACGCCAGTTCCGGCCATTCGGCCCGCACCACCCCGGGAGAGACCGCGATGTACGTGTGCATGTGCCATGCGGTCACCGAGGACCAGGTCAAGAAGGAGATCGACGCGGGTGCCAACTCCCCGCGCCAGATCGCCAAGGGCTGCAAGGCCGGCACCGACTGCGGCTCCTGCGTCCGCCGGATCCAGGCCCTGCTGGGCGAGCACGGTGCCCGGCCCTGTCCGACGGCCCGGCTCGCCGCCCGGCTCGGGCTCGCCGACCCGGAGGCCGCGCCGTCGGAACCGGCCCGCCCCGCGCCGCTGCGCGCGGCCTGAGGCCCCGCGTCCCGGGCGGCCCGGGGCCGTACGGTCCGGGGCTGGGCGGCCCGGGGGCTCAGGACTCCGGCTGCTCGATCAGCTGGGCGAGGTAGAGCGCCTCCCCGAGCTTCTCCAGCAGTTCCAGCTGGGTGTCGAGGTAGTCGATGTGGTGCTCCTCGTCGGCCAGGATGTCCTCGAAGATGTTCGCCGAGGTGACGTCGTTCTTGGCGCGCATGACCACGATCCCGCGCTTGAGCCGGTCGATCGCCTCGACCTCGACCTGGCGGTCCGCCTCGAACATCTCCTTGACGGTCTGGCCGATCCGGACGTGGAAGAGCCGCTGGTAGTTGGGCAGCCCGTCCAGGAAGAGGATCCGGTCGGTGAGCGTCTCGGCGTGCTTCATCTCGTCGAAGGACTCGTGCCGGGTGTACTTGGCGAGCTTCGTCCAGCCGAAGTTCTCCTGCATCTTGGCGTGCAGGAAGTACTGGTTGATGGCGGTCAGCTCGGCGGTGAGCTGCTCGTTGAGGAACTCGATGACCTCTGCGTCGCCCTTCATGGCGCTGCCTTCCTGCTGTGCGTCCTGGGTGTGCGGGAACCGCGGCCGTGCCCTCCGGCTGCACGCATCGTGGCACCGCAATGGGACGGAATTCCAGTAAGTTCACACTCACTAGGACATGTGTCGGAATATCCGATTTGGGCGTCCGTTGGCCCGTACGGGCGGGCGCACTGTGCGGGGAAGGGGCGCGCGCCGGGCGCCGTCCGCCGTCTGTCACCATGGAGCCATGGGTCAGTCCGAACAAGAACCGTCTCCGCCGTCTGACCCGACCCTCCCGCCGGGGCAGCGCACGCAACGCGGCTGGCCCGCCCTGCACTACGGTCCGGTGCCCCGCTTCAAGCCGCTGACCTGGGAGTTCCAGGTGTTCGGCGCCACCGCCTCGGCCGAGAAGCACAGCTGGGACTTCGTCGGCTTCAGCGCCCTGCCGCGCACCACCGTCCGGGCCGACCTGCACTGCGTCACCCGCTTCTCGATGCTCGGCAACGAGTGGACGGGCGTGCCGGCCGCCGAGGTGCTGGCCCGGGTGCCCCCCGCGGCCGGCGTCACCCACGTGATGGTCTGGGCCGAGTACGGCTACAGCGCCAACCTGCGGCTGGCCGACTTCGCCGACCCGCGGACCCTCTTCGCCACCCACCGCAACGGCGAGGCGCTCACCGCCGAGCACGGCTTCCCGGTCCGGCTGGTCGTCCCGCAGCTCTACGCCTGGAAGGGGCCCAAGTGGGTCCGGGCGGTGGAGTACATGCGGGCGGACCGGCGCGGCTTCTGGGAGGAGCGCGGCTACCACAACCTCGGCGACCCCTGGAAGGAACAGCGCTACTCCTACCAGGAGGAGCCGGGCGACGGCCCGCTGCGCTGAGGAACCGGGGGAGGCCGCGGAACCGGGGGGTTCAGGGGATCAGGGGATCAGAGGAAGGGGAAGGTGACCGTCACCACGGTCCGCTGCGGGCGGCGCTCGCCGGCGGCGGGCGACTGGCTGGTGACCTTGCCGTTGCCGAACAGGTTCACGCCGCTGCTCTGCATCGCGAAGCCGGCCGCCTGGAGCGCCTTCGCGGCCTCCTCCTTGGACATCCCGGTCACGTCCGGCACCGGGACCATGCCCTTGCTGACCACCAGCGAGACCGGCGTGTTCTCCGGCAGCTGCTGGCCGGCCGCCGGCGAGCTGCTGATCACCGCGCCCTCCGGCACGGTGTCGTTGTAGGTCTCGGTGACGCCGCCCCGCGCCAGCTGGGCGCCGGCCAGCGCGGCGGCGGCCTGGTCGGCCGGCTTCCCGGCCAGCTCGGGCACGGGGATCCGCTTCGGGCCCCGGGAGACGGTGACGCCGACCCCGTCGCTCTTGCGGGCCCGGGCGCCGACCCCCGGGTCGGTGGAGATCACCTGGCCGGCCGGGACGGTCTCGCTGTACACCTCGGTGAACTTCCCGTGCATGCCCGCACCGTCCAGGATCCGCTGCGCCTCGGCACGGTCCTTGCCGAGCACGCCCGGCACCGTCGTGTACAGCGCGCCGGAGAGCGCGTACGTGGTGCCGCCGACCAGCAGCACCAGAACGGCCACGACGGAGGCCCAGACCAGCGGCTTGCGGGGGATGCGGGCCGCCAGCCGGTTGGGCCGCCGGGTGCGCACCGGCGTCGGCTCGTCGTACGGGCGCGGCTCGGCGAGCAGCTGCTCCATCACCTCCGGCGGGACGTCCAGCACGCTGGTCCGCTCGACCGGTGGCGCGGCGGGTGCGGCGGGTGCGGCCGGTGCGGCCGGTGCCGGGCCCGGCTGGTCGGCGGCCCCGGCGGCGGCCGCGGGCC
>NZ_JBEYVJ010000032.1:0-42378 GCF_040643935.1 Kitasatospora sp. NPDC047058
CGGCGGGGGCGGGCGCGGGCGCCGGGGCCTGGCGGACTGCCGCGATCTTCAGCTCCTGGTAGCCGCGGAACCCGAGCCGCTGGCAGGCCCGGACCACGGAGGAGGAGGCGGTGCCGGCGAGCTCGGCGACGTCGCTCACGCTCAGGTGCACCAGATCGGCCCCCCGGTCGAGGACGACCTGGGCGACCCGGGCCTCGGTGCCGCGCAGCTCGCCGAGGTGGGCGCGGATGTGGGCGGCCAGGTGGGATTCCAGCGGAGAAAATTCGGAACGCTCTTCCATGGATCTAGGGTAGCGTGGAATCCGGTTCCACGGGTCGTCCTTGGAGGGGAGCTCCGCCATGCCCGCAATCGCGATGCCGGCCGGTCCGGTCATGTTGTCCGCTTCGGCCGGTCCGGCGGCGGCCGTGCCCGTCGTCGTGCTCGCCGCGGCGGTGCTGCACGCCGTGTGGAATGCGCTGGCGCACCGGATCCAGGACAAGCTGGTCGGCTTCACCCTGATCAACCTCGCGTACACGGCCTGCGCGGTCGTCCTCGTGGTGCTCAACCCGGTGCCGGCCGCCGGGGCCTGGCCGTACCTGATCGTCTCCGTGGTGACGGAGGTGACGTCCCAGGTCCTGCTGCTCCGGGCCTACCAGCTCGGGGACTTCGGGCAGATGTACCCGATCGCCCGCGGAGCGGCGCCGCTGCTGGTGGCGGTGCTGTCGGTCACGGTGCTCGGCCAGGGGCTCGGCGCCGGTGAGCTGCTGGGCGTGCTGGTGATCTCCTGCGGTCTGCTCGGGCTGGCCTTCGCGAAGGGGATACCCGGGCGGGCGCAGCTGCCCGCACTCGGGGCGGCCGCCGGCACCGGCGTGATGATCGCCGCGTACACCGTGCTGGACGGCAGCGGTGTGCGGCACGCCGGCACGGTGGGCGGCTACGTCGCCTGGCTCTTCCTGCTGCAGGGGCCGTGCCTGGTCCTGATCGTCTGGCTCCGGCGCGGGCGGGCCCTGTTCGCCGGGGTCGGCGGCTCGGTGGTGCCGCTCGGGATCGCCGGCGGGGTGCTCTCGCTGACCGCCTACGGGCTGGTCGTCTGGGCGCAGTCCCGGGGCAACCTGGCGACGATCGCCGCCCTGCGCGAGACCAGCATCGTCATCGCCGCGCTGATAGCGACGGTGGTCTTCCGCGAGCGCCTCGGCCGGCTGCGGATGACCGCCAGTGCCACGGTCCTGGCCGGGATCGCCGTCCTGGAGCTCGCCCGTCCGTGACGCAGGCGGCCCCGACGCCGGGCGCCCCGTCGGGGCGCCTCGTAGAGCGGCCCGTCCGGGGAGTTCGTCGGGAGGTTCAGGGGATGACGACCGACAGCGAGGAGTGCTCCAGCCGGAAGCCCAGCCCCTCGTACAGGCGGCGGGCCGGGTTGCCCTCGGTCACGGTCAGGACGACCCGGTCGAATCCGGCCTCGGCGAGTCCGCCCAGGGCACGGCGCAGCAGGTCGCGGCCGAGCCCGGGGTAGCCGCGGTCGGGGTGCCGGAAGACGTTCGCGACCCAGGGGACGTCCTCGAAGTGGTTCAGGACGACCCCGGCGACGACCCGGTCGTGCTCGTCCACCGCCAGGGTGGAGGCGGGCAGCACCGGCCCGAGGAGCCGGCCGGCGAGGAGGAGGTCCAGATGTCCGTCGCGGTCCGGCCGGTGGTCGGGGTGCCCGGGGGCGTAGGCGGCGCGGCAGGCCGGCAGCAGCTCCTCGGCGGGGCGGTCGCACGGCACCGCGCGGAGCCCGTGCCGCAGCGGGGTCCGCGCCCACGCGGCCCAGCCGCCGGGCGGAGCCTCGTCGGCAAGGCTCCGGTGCATGGTGTGGCCGTGCCGGAGCACGGACGCCCCGCGGCGCAGCAGCTGTTCACCGAAACCGACGGAGCCGGAGACCACCCAGCCGGACATGGCCGACAGCACGAACCCCACCGGATCGGCGGCGCTGACGACGCCCCCGTCCTCACCGGGGGCCGGTACCGACAGCCGGTCGGCCCAGGGGCGGCCCTCCCGCTCACGCCGTACGTACCGCACCACGGGAAGGCCGTCGCTGTCCTGGCCGAACTCCCAGTCCGCTTGCTCCCAGTCCGCTTCCGACTCCGCCACGCCGCCCGTCCGATCTCCGAGAGCAGGGTCCCGTCCGCCGGGGTCCCGTCCGCCATCCTCGGCGAGCGCCTGCCGCGGGATCAAGCGCTCTGCGCCCCGGGCCCCTGGCCGGCCGGGGCCGTAGTAGCCCGCCCCGGCGCCCCGCCCCCGGAACGGGAGCCGCCCGGGGGAGCGGCGGTGTCAGCCCACCACCGCGGCGCGGACGCAGAGCACGTCCGGCAGGTGGGAGATCAGCAGCGACCAGCTCTCGCCCTCGTCCGGGCTGCCGTAGACATCGCCGTTGCGGTTGCCGAAGTAGATGCCGGCCGGGTCGGCGTCGTCGGTGCGGAGGGCGTCGCGCAGCACGACGCCGTAGTGGTCCTCGCCGGGGAGGCCCTTGCTGAGCGGGGACCAGCTGTCGCCGCCGTTGTCGGTGCGGAAGACCCGGCAGCGGCGGTCCGGCGGGATCCGGTCGCCGGCGCCGCCGAGCGGGAAGAGGTAGGCGGTGTCCGCGCGGCGCGGGTGGGCGGCGACGGCGAAGCCGAAGTCGGCGGGCAGGCCGTCGGTGACGAACTGCCAGCCGAGGCCCGCGTCGTCGCTGCGGTAGACGCCGCCGTGGTTTTGCAGGTAGAGGCGGTCGGGGTTGACGGCGTCGCGGGCGATCTTGTGCACGCACTGGCCGAACTCGGGGTACTGGCTCTCCTCGGGGAGGAACTCCGCCCGCAGTCCGGTGTTGGACGGCTCCCAGCTGCGGCCGCCGTCCTTGCTGCGGTAGACGCCGCCGCTGGAGACGGCGACCAGCAGCCGTTCGGCGTCACGCGGGTCGGTGAGGATGGTGTGCAGGCCCTGGCCGCCGTAGCCGGCGCCCCACTCGGCGCGCTGCGGGTGGTCCCAGAGCGGCTCGACCAGGTCGAAGGTCTCGCCGCCGTCCTCGGAACGGAACAGCGCGGCGGGCTCGGTGCCCGCGTAGACGACGCCGGGCGCCTCGTCGCCGGCCGGCTGGAGCTGCCAGACCCGGGTGAGCGAGGCGCCCGTGTGCTCGGGGAAGCGGACGGCCGGCCTGGGCGGCTCGAACCAGCTCGCACCGAGGTCGTCCGAGCGCCAGACCGACGGGCCCCAGTGGCTGCTGTCGGCGCCGGCCAGCAGCCGGACCCGGCCGGCCCGGCGGTCGACCGAGACGGAGTAGATCGCGTTCATCGGGAAGTGCGGCCCGCTGAACTCCCAGTTCAGCCGGTCGCGACTGCGGCCGAGAAAGAGGCCCTTCTCGGTTCCGACGGCCAACAGCACCTCGGTCATGCCACACACCACCTGGTCGGTGAAACGGCCCCCGCCCGGACACCCCCTCCACGGGCCAGTGTCCCGCCGACCCCACGGAGCCACATCTCGCCGCGCCGGAGCGCACCGCTCCGCGCTGGTGAGCGCTGGTATGCGGAGACCGCCGGCCCGCCGGGGCGGCCGCCCCAGCCGTCAGCCCCGGCACCCCTCCAGCAGCCGCAGCCAGACCTCGCTCATCGTCGGATACGCCGGCACGGCGTGCCAGAGCCGGCCGATCGGCACCTCGCCGACCACCGCGACGGTGGCCGAGTGCAGCAGCTCGGCCACCCCGGGGCCGACGAAGCTGGCGCCGACCAGGACCTCCCGGTCCAGGTCGAACACCACCCGCGCCTTGCCCCGGTAGTCGTCGCCGTAGAGCGAGGCGCCGGCGACCGCCCCCAGGTCGTGGTCGACCGTCTTGACCCGCAGGCCGGCCCGCTCGGCGGCGTCCAGCGTGAGGCCGACGGCCGCCACCTCCGGCTCGGTGAAGACGACCTGCGGCGCGCCGGCGCTGTCGGCGGACGCGGCGTGCGCGCCCCAGCGCGCGGTGTCGAGCGGCCGCCCCTGGGCGCGCGCCACGATCGCCGCGCCGGCGATCCGCGCCTGGTACTTGCCCTGATGGGTGAGCAGCGCCCGGTGGTTGACGTCCCCGGCCGCGTACAGCCAGCCGCCGTCGACACCGAGCACCGTGCAGCTGTCGTCGACGTCCAGCCAGCTGCCGGGCTTCAGACCGACCTGCTCCAGCCCGACGTCCGCGGTGCGCGGCGCCCGGCCGGTGGCGTAGAGCACCTCGTCGACGGTCAGCCGCTCACCGTCCGCCAGCACCAGCGTGACCCCGGCGTCGTCCATCCGCTCCAGCGCCGTCACCGAGGCCCCGAACCGCAGGTCCACCCCCGCCGCCCGCAGACCCTCCGCGACCAGCTCGCCCGCGAACGGCTCCATCCGCGGCAGCAGCCCGTCACCGCGCACCAGGACCACCACCTCGGCGCCGAGCGCCCGCCAGGCGGTGGCCATCTCGACGCCGACCACCCCGCCGCCGATCACGGCGAGCCGGCCGGGCACGGCCGGCGAACTGGTCGCCTGGCGGCTGGTCCACGGCCGGGCCTCGGCCAGCCCGGGCACGTCCTGCGGCAGCACCGGGCGGCTGCCGGTGCAGACGGCGACGGCGTGCCGGGCGGTCAGCACCCGCTCGCTGCCGTCCTCCGCCTCGACGGTGACCGTCCGCTCGCCGGCCAGCCGGCCGTGGCCCCGGACCAGATCGATGCCGGTGTCGCGCAGCCACTGCACCTGGCCGGTGTCCTGCCAGTGCGAGGTGAACGAGTCGCGCCGGGCGAGCACGGCGGCCGCGTCCAGCGTCCCGCCGCCGACGGCCTCCCGGGAGCCGGCCACCGCCCGGGCGCCGGTCAGCGCGGCCACCGGGCGCAGCAGCGCCTTGCTCGGCATGCAGGCCCAGTACGAGCACTCGCCGCCGACCAGCTCGGCCTCCACGACCACGGTGCGCAGCCCGGCGGCCGCGGTCCGGTCGGCCACGTTCTCCCCGGTGGGGCCGGCGCCCACCACGATGACGTCGTACTCCTCGGGCGTGGTCGTCATGATGTGCGGTCCTCCGTCGTGTCGATGGCCACCCGGGCGCGCGGTGCGGGGGTGACGGGCGTGCCTGCGCGGCGGCCGGGCAGCCCCGGGCGCGCCGGTCACCGCCCAGCCGTGCCCATCCTGCGCCGCCGGACCCGCCCGGCGCAGCCGAACACGCGGGCGCCGCACCCCCGCTCGCGAGGTTAGGACGCCCGTCCCCCGGCCGTGTCCTCTCCGTGCACCGGCTGACGCCCCTCCGTGCACGGCCCGCCGGCCGCGCCTTGCCCCCGCCGCGCCCCCCGACGCCGCGGCCGCTTCGTCGGTGCTCAGGACTCCGGGAGCGCCGCCAGCTCTGCCAGGACCGCCGCCGTCTCGGTCGGGCGGGAGAACATCGGCCAGTGCCCGGTCGGCAGCTCCCGCAGCTCCCACTCCGGGCCGGCGAGCGCGGCGAAGAACGGGTGGCCGGCCGCGATCATCGCGCGGACCTGTTCCAGCGGGAACGAGCAGGAGATCAGCGCCTTGGCCAACTCCTCCCCGCCGCCGGTCAGGTGCAGCGGCTCGCGGACCGCCCGGGCCGGATGGTCGGTGGCCTGCTCGCGGAACCGGGCGAGCGCGGTCTCGTCCAGGCCGTCGAGGCTGGTGCCGGAGGCGCGGAGGTCCTCGAAGGAGGGCAGCGGCAGCCGTTGGCCGTCCACCACCGACTCCTCCAGCCGGGCGCGGTAGCCGGGCTCCCAGAGGTCGCTCAGCGCCACCCCGTCGGGGATCGGGCCGCTGTCGACGTAGACCACGCGCCGGATCCGCTCGGGCATCCGGTCGGCGGCGCCGGTGACCGGGACGGCGCCGCCGCTGTGGGCGACCAGGACCACGTCCCAGAGGTCCTCGCGGGTCACCAGGCCGGTGAGGTCCGCGATGTGGGTCTCCAGGCCGACCTCGGGCCCGGCCTCGCCGGACCGTTCGGCGAGCCCCGTGAGGGTCACCGCGTGGACGGTGTGCCCGGCCGCGCGCAGCGGCTCGGCGACCGCGTCCCACGCCCACGCGCCGAGCCAGAGGCCGGGGACGAGTACGAACGTGCTCATGGTGGATCGCTCCATCTCCGGGCCGGGCGGCCCGCACCCGGCCACCGTCGGTTGCGGTTCGGCTGTCGGCACCGACCCTAGGATCGAAACCGGACAGGAGTCGCCCGGTTTTTCCGGGGGAGCCGACGGACCACCCGGTCGGCCGCGTACTCGCCGGGCCGGAGCGGCGCCGGGCCACGCGCCCGGCCTGACGGCACCGAGCGGGCACGCCGCCGCCGTCGCCGTCCCCCGCCGGGCGCGGCCCGGACCCCGCGCGCCGTCCCCCGCCGGACACCCGCCGGACCCCCGCGCGGCGTCAGTGCACCGCGGGCGCCAACTCGTCCGCGTCGTCCGGCCGTTCGCCGGCGGCCTGCTGGGCCCGCATCAGCCGCTGCGGCCGGCGGGCCAGCAGGTAGCCGAGGCCGGCCAGGATGACCAGGCCGACGCCGAGGACGGCCGCCCACACCTGGTACCAGGGCGCGCCGGGCGGCGCGAGGATCGTGCGCGGCCAGCAGATGTTGACCACCTCGAAGCCGGTCCAGAGCACCGCGAGGGCGTTGACCACCGTGCCGGCGCGTCCGTACGCGACCGGGCCGGCCGGGCGCCAGGCGCCGCGCAGCCGGGCGAGCAGGGCGGCGAGGCTGAGCAGGAAGAACGGCAGGAAGGTCGCGGCGGTGCCGAAGGTGATCAGGCTGCCCATCGCGGTGGACTCCAGCCCGAGCGGGAGGGCGGCCGAGCTGACCAGGGTGGCCGCGACCAGTCCGCCGATCGGCGCTTTGTGCCGGTTGACCCGGCGGACCTTGGCGGCGAACGGGAAGACGCCGTCGCGGGCCAGCGAGTAGAGGCCGCGGGCGGCGCCGCCCTGCGAGGCCATCAGGCAGGCGGTGAACGAGACCAGGACGACGACCACGAACGGCTTGGCGGACCAGTCGCCGAATCCGGCGGTGACCGCGGTGGTGACCGGGTCGAGGTCCTCGCCGCGGACCACGGCGGCCGGGTCCGGGTGGGCCAGCTCGACGGCGACGGCGTTCAGGACGACGACCACGCCGACGCTGAGCAGGGCCCACCACATCGCGCGGGGCACCTGCCGCCCGGCGTCCTTGGTCTCCTCGGCGGTGGAGACGCAGGCGTCGAAGCCGATGAACGCCCAGCCGCCGACGGCGACCACCGCCAGCAGCGCGGACCAGGTGGAGACCCCGGCGGTGGCGGGCGCGTCCAGCAGGTCGGTCAGCAGGCCGAAGCCGTGCTGCCGGAAGAAGAGCAGCAGCGCGAAGCCCACCAGCACGGAGGCGACCGCCTCGGCGGCGATGCCCAGCGATACGAACCGGCGCAGCAGGTTGATGCCGTAGGCGTTGACCAGCGTGCAGGCCAGCATGAACACGGCCGAGACCAGTACCAGCAGGGCCGGTGTCGGGCTGAGCCCGAACAGCGCGAAGAACCAGGGCGAGGCCAGGTAGGCGACGGTGGTGTTGGCGAACATCACCGCGAACTGCCACATCCAGCCGGTCAGCCAGGCGAAGGTCGGCCCGGCGAGCCGCCGGCTCCACTGGTAGGCGCCGCCGGCCAGCGGCCACTGTGAGGCCAGCTCGGAGTACACCGCGACCACCAGCGCCTGGCCGAGCAGGCAGACCGGCAGCGCCCAGACCCAGGCGCCCCCGGCCACGCCGAGGCCGACCTGGCCGACCGCGTAGAGGCCGACGACGGGGGAGACGACGGCGAAGCCCATCGAGATGTTGCCGAGGACGCCGAGGCTGCGGCGCAGCTCCTGCCGGTATCCCAGGGCGGCGAGCCGGTCGGCGTCGGCGGCGTCGGCGGCGGGGCCGGTGGTGGTGCCGGTGGCACGGCCGGGGCCGGCGGCGGGGCTGGAGCTGGTGCCGGCAGCGGTGTCCGGCATCCGGCCGGCCTGAGGTCTTGGGGGGTTCTCGGTCATGGGGACTCCACCTTGCCCGTCGTCCGCGGCGAGCCCCCGGAGAGGCCCGTCGTGAAAAACTAACTTTGTTAGTCAGGGACGGTAGCCCGCCGCCCCGGGGCAGCGGAAGGGCCGAGACCGGCCTGTAATAACGTGAGGCGGACGCCGCGGCCGACGCGGCCGGCACCGAGGGGCGACGAGGGGCGGCGAACGTGGGACGACCGAGCAGGGCACTGCTGAGCAGGGAGATCATCGCCAGGGCGGCCCTCGACGTGGTCGACGAGCACGGCGCGGACGGCCTCACCATGCGCGCGGTGGCCGACCGGCTGGGCGTGAAGGCGGCCTCGCTCTACAACCACGTGACGGGCAAGGACGAGCTGATCGACGACCTCGCCGAACTGGTCAACGCGGAGATCGACCTGACCCCGCTGGAAGCACCGGCCGAGGACGCGCCCGTGCCCGGCGGGCATACCGCGCCCGGCGGCGCCGACTGGCGGGCCGGCCTGGCCGCCTACGCCCGCGGTTACCGCGCGGCCTTCCTGCGCCACCCCAACACCATCGCGCTGCTGGCCCGCCGCCAGGTCGGGGCCGAGCGGCAGCTGCTCGGCTACGACACCCTGCTCGCCGCCCTCGGCCGGGCCGGCCTCGCGCCCGCCGACGCCGCCGAGGCCGCCGCCGCGCTCGACTACCTGGTGCTCGGTTCGGCGCTGGAGACCTTCACCGCGGGTTTCACCCGGCCCGCGGCCGAGTACCGCCCGCGCTACCCGGCCCTGGCCGGCGCCCTGGAGGCCTCCGCCGAACGCGGCGGCGCAGCCGGCCCGGGCGCGCCGGGGCTGGACGAGCGCGGCTTCGACCTGGCCCTGCGCCTGCTCCTCGACGGCCTCGCGGCCCGGCTGCCGCGGACCTGAACGGCGCACCTGAACGGCGCAGCTGAACCCCGCGCCCGACCGGCCCAGGGCGGACACACCGACGGCCCCGGGGCGTCTCACCACCCCGGGCCCACCGCCGCAGCGCCGTCGGGCCGGTCGTCGGGCGGGCCGTCAGGAGGCCCACCCGGAGAACCGTCAGACCTCGCCGTCGCCGTTCTGCTCGGCCGCCACCTTGCGCTTCACCTCGGCCATGTCCAGCTTCCGGGCCTGGCCGATCAGGTCCTCGAAGACCGCCTCCGGCAGTGCACCCGCCTGCGAGAACACCAGCACGCCCTCACGGATGATCGCCAGTGTCGGAATGGACTGGATGCCGAAGGCGGCCGCCAGCTCCTGCTGCGCCTCGGTGTCCACCTTGGCGAAGACGAGGTCCGGGTGGCGCTCGGCCGCCTTCTCGTACACCGGGGCGAACTGCCGGCACGGGCCGCACCAACCCGCCCAGAAGTCGATGAAGACGAAGTCCTGGCCCTCCGGGCCGGGGACGATCTCGTCGAAGTTCTCCGTGGTCAGCTCGACCGTGCTGCTCATTTCGCGGTTCCTGCCCTTCCGGGGGTGGCGGTTCAGGCCATGTGCCCGCGACAACCGCGCCCGTCCGCGGGCTATTCCGAAGAATCTTGGCCGCCCGTTGAGCACGCGGCCGCTCCCGTCCGTACTGAAGGGTGTCCGCATCAGCGCGGTCCGCCGCAAGGGGCGGCCACGCGAGTCCACCGGGGGAGAGCACGCCATGCACAACACCAGCCGTACCGCCCGCACCAGCCGGATCGCCGTCATCGCCGCGTCGGGTGTCGCGGTGGCGGCCCTGGTCGCCGGTTGCGGGTCGTCCGGCGGCGGATACTCGGCGCCGTCCGGCTCGGGGGCGGCGGCCACCGCCCCCGCGGCGCCGAGCAGTCCGTCCGCTCCGTCCAGTCCGGGCACGGCGGCCGGCACCCCCACCCTGCAGACCGCCACCGACCCCAAGCTCGGCACCGTGGTCACCGACGGCGCCGGCTTCACCCTCTACCGCTTCGACAAGGACACGGCCATGCCGCCGACGTCCAACTGCAACGGCAGCTGCGCCTCGCTCTGGCCGCCCGTCCCGGCGGACGGCTCGGCCACCGTCAAGGGCATCGACAGCAAGCTGGTCGGCACCGTCACCCGTGCCGACGGCAGCAAGCAGATCACCCTGAACGGCTGGCCGGCCTACCGCTACGCGCCGGACAAGAAGCCCGGCGACACCACGGGTCAGGGCGTTGGCGGCACCTGGTTCGCGCTGACCCCCACCGGCGGCAAGGCGGGCGCTCCCGCGAGCTCCCCCTCCGGCGGGATGATGCCCAGCAGCCCGGGCAGCGGCTACGGCGGCTACTGAGCGGCCCAGGCCTTGACGATGGTCCGGACCGGACGTGGAACCCTCGACCCGGAGGTGCGGGTGCGCGAAGATGGCGTCGTGACCGAGGAGCACCCTGGCGGCGCGGCCGCACGCGGCGCCGGGGCGGCCGACGAGGACCTCATGCGCGCCCTGTACCAGGAGCACGCCGGGCCGCTCTTCGGCTTCGTCCTCCACCTGGTCGCGGGGGACCGCCAGCGGGCCGAGGACGTGGTGCAGGAGACGCTGGTGCGGGCCTGGCGCAACATCCACCGGCTCGATCCGGCGGCCGGCTCGCTGCGGCCCTGGCTGGTGACGGTGGCGCGTCGGATCGTCATCGACGGTCACCGCAGCAGCCGGGCCCGCCCGCACGAGGTGGACCCGGCACCGCTGGAGCTGCTGCCCGCCGAGGACGAACTCGACCGCGCGCTGCGGCTGATGACGATCTCCGAGGCGCTCGGCGACCTGTCCGAGGCCCACCGCAGGGTCATCGTGGAGACCTACCTGATGGGCCGCACGGTCAACGAGGCGGCCGCCGAACTGGGCATCCCGGCCGGTACCGTACGGTCGCGGGTGTTCTACGCGTTGCGCTCGCTCAAGCTCGCGCTGGAGGAACGGGGAGTGACATCGTGACACCGTCCGAACCCGGACCGGCCGGCCCCGGGCACAACGACCCCGTCGACCACGTGGACGTCGGCGCCTACGTCCTCGGCCTGCTCGAACCGGCCGAGCGCGCCGCCTTCGAGGCGCACCTCGCCGACTGCCCGCAGTGCGTCGAGCAGGTGGCCGAGCTCGGCTTCGTCGAGCCGCTGCTGGCCGAGTACGCGGCCTCCGCCGCGGAGGCCGGGCTGGACCCGGCCGACCCCGCACCCCGTCCGGACCCGCTGCTGCTGGACCGGCTGGTCGGCGAGGTCACGGCGGGCCGCCGACGAGGCAAGGTCCGCCGGCTGGTGCTGGTCGCCGCGGCGGCGGTCATGGTGGCGGCCGGGCCCGCGGTCACGGCCGTCGTGGTGAGCGGGGAGTCGTCGCCGGGCGTCGTCGCCGTCGCCACCCGGCAGTTCTCCGCGACCGACCCGGCCAGCGGTGCCCACGCCACCGTCGGCGTCGAGGGCAAGCCGTGGGGGAGCCGGATCAGCCTCGAACTCTCGCACGTGCAGGGGCCGTTGAGCTGCGACCTGGTCGCCGTCTCGCGGACCGGCGCACGGCAGACGGTCACCACCTGGAGCGTGCCCGTGGCCGGCTACGGCACCACCTCGTCCACCCTGGCCGCCCTGCACACCGACGGTGGGACGGGCTTCCAGCCCGGCGACATCGACCACTTCGAGGTCCGCACCCTGGACGGTGCCACCGTGCTGGTCAGCGTCCCGGCCCGCACGGTCTGAGCGGCCGCGCCGTCCGGGCCGCCCCGGTCATCCCGGACCCGTACCCGCCGCGGCCCACGGCCAGGACGGGTCCGGGGCGCCCGCGTCCGTCATGTGTTCCCGGCGCCACAGCGCGGGCCAGCTCACCCCGGCGACCGGGTCGAACCGGTGCCACCGCCCGCACGGGCACGGCCGCAGCACCCGTCCGCAGGCCCGGCACAGCTCGGCGAACCCGTGCCCGGTCGACCGCAGCGCCGCCGGCCGTTGTCCCCGCAGGCCGGGCAACCGGCGAGCACCGCACCGTCCAGCAGCGCGCCCTGCCGCCGGACGTACTCCGGCAGCCGCAGCGGCGGGTGGCAGGCCGGATCGTGCAGCCAGGCGCTGTTCGGCGCCTCCCACCAGCCCGCCTCCCACCAGGCCCGCGGCCCGCCGGGCGCCCGCCGCCCCGCGGCCTTCTCCGCCCGCCGCCGCGCCGCGTACCGCTCCAGCTGGGCCAGCTGGAGCACCCGCGCCTCGTGCAGCTCCTCGACCGCCCGCACCAGCGCCCCGGGGGCGGCGTCGAGCCGCCGCGGGATCCGGGCGCTCAGCGTCAGGTGGTGGTACGTCGCCCGCAGGCCGTACGGCGCGAACCGGGTGAGGCAGGTCCGGAGTGCGGCGTGCCGGCGGTGGACGGGCAGGCCGTCGTCGTGGACGAGCCGGCGGTGGGTGCGGAAGCCGGCCATCCGCGGATGATGCCGCATCCGGCGCACGCCCGTCGTCGGAGTTTCCTGTGCATCGGCCACGGGTGACGGTCGGGCAGGCGAAGGGGGCTCGGGCGGCGTTACGGCGCCGGCTGTTCCTCCGGGGCGAGGTCCAGGGCCCGCGCCAGGGCCGCGGCCAGGGGGTCGCCGTGGTCGGGCAGGTGCTCGGCGGCCCAGGTGCGGGCGAGCGCCAGGAACGCGGCGAGGTCGCGCTCGGCCCCGGCGACCAGGCGGCGCAGCTCGGCGACGGACAGCTCGATCACCTGGCGGTCCTTGCTGCTGACGTCGGTGGTGAGGCGTACCGCCCCGCCCTCGCGCCGGGCCTCCGGCATCGGGTCGTGGCCGAAACAGGCGTACCCGTCGCCGTCCAGGACCTCCAGCCAGTCCCGCCACTCCTCCAGGCCGTTGCAGCAGCCGGGGACCAGGGTGGCCCCGGTGGTGGTGTCGGTCACCCGGAAGCCGCCGGGGGCGGTGAGGTACTCCTTGGTGAACAGGCCGTGCAGGAGGGCGCCGAGCGGATCGGCGGGCCGCGCGGGGCGCTCCTCGTCCGGGCCGTCGTCCTCGCCGTCCTCGTCCTCGTCGTCGACGTCGTTGCCCGCGGCGAGGCTCAGCACCGCCGTACCGACGTCGGCCGGGCTCATCGATCCGCCGAGCGGCAGGAGGCCGTACGGCTCGTGCGCGCCGACCGGCCAGCGGGTGAACTCGTCGGGGGTCACGATCTCCAGAACGGGCTGCATTTCGATCACCCGGTGAGTCTGCCGGAGGAACGGTCCGCTCCGCGCGGGGATTTCGGCGCCCGGCCTACCCGGCCTGCCCGGCCCGCCAGGCCCGCGCAGCCCCCGTCACTCCGCGGCTGCGGCGATCCGGGTCAGGGCGCGGCCGCAGAGGTGGGCGAAGAACCGCTGGGCGAGCGGGAGCAGCGGGCCGGCCAGGTGGGCGTACCAGCTGCGCGGGCGGCTGAAGGCGTTGACGGTGAACCAGACCGCCTTGTCGGGGCCCATCTCGACCAGGAAGGTCTCCTCGCCGACGGCGAGGTGGCCGCGGCGGGTGCCGTAGGCGAAGCCGTAGCGGTCGGGGCCGTCGGTGGTCCAGATGACCCGGCAGGGGGCGGAGGCGCGCAGCGGGCCGATGCCGATCGCGCAGTGGACGGCGGCGCCGGGGGCGGCCCGGTCGGCGTGGGTGGTGATCCGGACGCCGGCGGCGCGGTGCATCCGCCAGCCGAGCACGGCGGATCCGGCGGCCTCCAGGGCGGCGCGGCCGTGGCCGATCAGGACGCGGTGGCGGAGGTGGTGGTAGCCGGCGGGGAGCGGACGGCCGGGGGTGGTGCTGGCGCCGGTCTCGGGGTAGTTGAGGTCGGCGGCCGGAGGGGTGGTCATCGTGCGGCTTCCTTCGGGAGGGTGAGCGGCTGAGGGACGGTGAGCGGCTGCGGGAGGGTGGGCGGCTTCGCGAGGCGGCGCCAGGCGAGCAGCGAGCAGAGGGCGAAGCCGAGCGCGTTGCCGACGCCGTGGGTGGCGGCCATCCAGGTCAGGGTCGGGTGGGGGAGCCCGGAGGCCTCGCCGAGCGCCCACCAGAGGGCGAGCAGCATGGTGGCGGCGAGGACGGCGGAGGCGGTGCCGAGCAGGGCGGCGGTCGTCCGGTCGGTGCGGGTGCGCAGGTCGCGCCAGGTGAGCAGGCCGGTCAGCCACATCCCGGTGGTGAGGACGACGGCGCCGGCGAGTTCGGCCCAGTCGTCGATGAAGTAGCCCGCGAGGACGAGCAGGGTGCCGAGCGGCACGCTGAGCGCGGCGAACCGGGCGGCGGCGCGCTCCGGCCGGGCCCGGCAGACCAGCCCGGCGACCAGGGCGGCGGTGAAGCCGGCGAAGTGGAAGTGCGGCACGGTGAGCGCCAGGATGTCGAGGTCGAAGCCGAACAGCTCGTGTCCGGAGCGCTCCGCGACCAGGGCGAGCCCGGCCACCGAGGGGGTGGCGAGCGCGGTCAGCACGGCGGTCTCGGCGGGTGCGAGCGAGCGGGTGCGGGCGAGCCGGACCGGTGCGTGCAGGGCGAGGGCGAGGGTGCCGAGCGCGTAGAGGGCGGCGCAGCCGGTGGCGAGGCCGCCGCGCGGCAGCCAGAGCGAGAGCGCGCCGGGGACGGCGGCCAGCGGCCAGAGCCGGCGGACGCGGGCGAGGCCGGGCTCGTCGATCAGGGCCAGGCCGAGCGGGATCACGGCACCCATGCCGAGCAGGACCAGGAGGTCCACCAGTTCCGTGGTGCCCTTGCCCATGGCGCCAGGCCCCTCTCTTGAACGCGTTCAAACCCTTGCGCCGACGACTGTACGCCGCGGTGTTGAACGCGTTCAAGTCGCCCCCGTCCGCTGCTGCGGCCGCCCCGTCTGGTGTTCGCGGTGGGTGCGGCGCACTCTGGAGGAGTAACCGATGGAGGTGATCCGCCATGCAGACTCTTGTCGGTTGGCACATCGAGATGGAGTTCCGCGAGGAGGGAGCGCGGACGGCAGCCGCCGCCATGCTACGGCTCGGCGACGGGACGGAACTGCGCGCGCACGGCTACACCAGCCGCCACCCGTCGGACCCGGAACAGCTGCGGGTCGGCGAGGAGATCGCGGCCGCCCGTGCGCTCAACGACCTCGCGTCGCAGCTGCTCACCAAGGCCCACGGCGAGATCCAGGAGGTCAGCCCGGTCCCGACCCACCCGCTGACGTGACGACGCCGGACCCGGCCGCCACCGGTCGCGCCGCGTCGCCGGCCTACACCGCCCAGCCGCGGAGTCCGCGCATCCCGCTGATCTGCCCGCGCTGCGGGCACGAGCAGCAGGTGGTGCCGGGCGGCCCCGAGCGGGCGGTGCGGGTCGTGCACGTCGGCACCGGCCGGGAGGCGTGCGAGCCGGAGGACCTCGCGAAGGCGCCGGACGACGGGAGCTGACGACGAGCGCTGACGACGGGCGCTGACGGACCGGGAGTGCGCGGCCCCGTTCGTCCGGCCCCGTTCGTCCGGCCCCGTCCGGCCCTGCCCGTCCGGCCGGCCCTGCCCGTCCGGCCGGCCCTGCCTGTCCGGCCCGGACCCCGAGGGCCCGCGCCTCGCCGAGGCACGTGCCGGGCCCGGCCGCGGGCAGGACCGCTCAGTTGGGGCAGTACGTCGGCGGCAGCGGCCACTCCGGCCCGACCAGGCGCTGCTCGAGTTCGTTCAGCGTGATCCGGATGCCGACCGTCCCGGCCAGACCGAGCCGGAACCGGCTGCGGGCCAGCGCGATCAGCGCCGTCATGCCGTACTTGTTGAGCAGCGAGGTGCGGTAGCGCGCGGTCGCGTCCTCGTCGCAGACCGCCGCGCGGGCCGGGAGCTGCCGGCCGGTGGGGCGCCCGTGGGCGTCGCAGGGGCCGACCAGCACCCGGGGGTGGCGGCGGATCCGCTCGGCCTCGCCGGAGTGCGTGGGCGTCCAGATCCCGAGCGCCGCCCCGTCGGCGACCACCCAGCTCTGCGACTCCACCCGGCTGCCGTCGTCGCCGAAGGTGGTGAGCAGGAGGTATCTGCTGTCGGCGAGCCGGTCGGTACGGTCGTGCACGATGGCCTCCCAGTCCGGGTCGGGCGGGGCCGGGCCGGGCGGTGGCGACCGCGCCGGCCGGGGCGGTTCCATTCTCGTCCACCGGGGGCCGCGGTTCGAGGGGCGTGGGCTGCCCGGGTGCCGGAACGGCGAGCGGCCCGCCCGGTGTTCGCACACCGGACGGGCCGCTCCGCACCCCGGGGTCGTCCCACGCGTGGCGTACCCCGCGAGGGTCAGTGCACCAGCACCGGCACCTCGTTGTTCTCCGCCGCGCCGTTGCCCGAGGCGACCGTGGTGCCGCCGGGGCGGCCGGCGTTGACCAGGACGAAGGCGATCGCCGCGGCCGTCAGCAGGATCCCGAAGGACCACCAGATCGCGGTCGAGAAGCCGTGCACCATGCCCTGGAACTGCACCGCCTTGGCGGCGGCCGGGCTGGTCGCGGCGCCCGCGTGGGCCGCCAGCCAGGTGGTGGTGGCACTGGCCGCGATGGTGTTCAGCAGCGCGGTGCCGATGGCGCCGCCGACCTGCTGCGAGGTGTTGACCATGGCGGACGCGACACCCGCGTCGCGCGGCTGGACGCCGTGCGTGGCCAGGCTCATCGCCGGCATGAACGCGGTGCCCATGCCGAGGCCCATCAGGATCAGGCCGGGCAGGATCAGCGCCGGGTAGGACGTGTCCAGGCCGATCTGAGTGAGCAGCAGCATGCCGATCGAGGCGACCAGGAAGCCGGGCGCCATCAGGAAGCGCGCCGGGACCCGGGTCATCAGCCGGGCGCCGATCTGGGTCGAGCCGGTGATCATGCCCGCCACCATCGGCAGGAAGGCGACGCCGGTGAGCACCGGGCTGTAGCCGAGCACGATCTGCAGGTAGTAGGTCAGGAACAGGAAGAGGCCGAACATGCCGATCACGGCCAGGCCCAGCGACAGGTAGACCCCGCCGCGGTTGCGGTCCAGGACGACCCGCAGCGGCAGCAGCGGCGCCTTGACCTTCCGCTCGACCAGGACGAACGCGCCCAGCAGGGCGGCGGCGGCGACGAACAGGCCGATCGTGATGCCGGAGGACCAGCCGTCGGACTCGGCGCGGGTGAAGCCGTAGACCAGCGAGACCAGACCGGTGGTGACCAGCAGCACGCCGGGGACGTCCAGACGGTTGCGGTTGCGGCCCTCGGCGGGCTCGCGGATCACCAGCACGGCACCGGCCGCGGCGACGATCGCGAACGGGATGTTGACGAAGAAGGTCCAGCGCCAGTTCATGTACTCGGTCAGCAGGCCGCCGAGGATCAGGCCGATCGCGCCGCCACCGCCGGCGATGGCGCCGTAGATGCCGAACGCCTTGGCGCGCTCCTTGGCCTCGGTGAACATCACGGCCAGCAGCGAGAGCGCGGCCGGCGCGAGCAGCGCGCCGAACACGCCCTGGAGGGCGCGGGCGCCGAGCAGCATGGCGGTGTTGGCGGCGGCGCCGCCGAGTGCGGAGGCCAGCGCGAAGCCGGTCAGGCCGACCACGAAGGTGCGCTTGCGCCCCCACAGGTCGGCCACCCGGCCGCCGAACAGCAGCAGACCGCCGAAGGCGAGCGCGTACGCGGTGATCACCCACTGGCGGTTGCCGTCGGTGATGCCGAGGTCCTTCTGGGCGGACGGCAGCGCGATGTTCACGATGGTGGCGTCGAGGACGACCATCAGCTGTGCGAGGCCGATGAATATCAGTGCCTTCCAGCGCCTCGGATCAGGCTGCGTGGCGGGCAGGGCGTCGGTTTTCGGCATGGGGGTACTCACTTCACGGTGCGTGGCGTGCGGATCTTCGGTGATCCGGGTGCGAAAGGGGTTCCGGTGGCCGCGGATCGGGGCGGCCGGCCGGGTCGGGTCGGTGGTCGTCGGTGCCGGCCGCCGGAGCGGCCGTCGGTCAGTGGTCGGTGTGGAAGTCCTCGAAGGTCGCGGCCCGGCCGGGCAGGGCCGAGCGGGCGGGCGCCCGCAGGCCGTCCAGGAACAGCTGCAGGTGCCGGTGCACGAACTCGTCCAGCAGCCGGCAGGAGGTGCCCGGCAGCGGACGGGTGAGCTGGCTCATCGCGATGAACAGGTCACCGTGGTCGACGTCCGTCCGCAGCTCGCCGGCCTGCCGGGCCTGCTCCATCAGGTCGCCGACGGCGGCCGTCAGGCGCTCCCGGATCTCCACCAGCTCCGGGTCGAACGGGTCGACCGCGCTGGTGAGGATCGGGCACAGGGCGCCGACCTTCTCCTCGACCGTCGCGTGGACGAAACGCTGGAGGGCGTCGAACGGGCCGTCGCTCTCCGCCGGTGCCGTCTCGGCGAGGGCCAGGATGCGGTTCTTGACGAGCAGCGCCACCTCGCGGATCAGTGCCGTGCGGTCCGGGAAGTTCCGGTACAGGGTCGCGTTGCCGACGCCGGCCCGCTTGGCGATCTCGTCCAGCGGCGCGTCCGCGCCGTGCTCGACGAAGACGTCCCGCGCCGCCAGCACGATCCGCTCCCGGTTGCGGCTCGCGTCCGCACGCAGCTTGGGCGTACGGGCGGGCTCCGCGGTGCGGGCCGGCGTGGTGACGGCGGTGGTGCTCACTTCGTGCTCCTTCATCATAGCGGGGAAGTTTTCCCCGCTTAGGCCTTCGAAGGTGCAAACGGGGATTCCGTCCCCGGAAATTTCGCTCTTCCGTGTGACCTGCGTCACATTTCCCGTGCGTCGGCTGCCATGTGTGCCGGAGCGGTCGCGCAGGGTGCGGGCCGCTGCTGTCGCCCGGGGGTTCGGACGGCCGCCGGGCGGCGCAGCGGGATCTCGAAGTGGACGGTGGCGACGCCCGGCCCGTGCTCGCCGGTGGGGCGGGCGTCGTAGACCTCCTCGGCCAGGCTGCGCCAGAACGCCTCGGCGCCCGGAACGGCCGTGTTGGTGTGCAGGTAGAGCCGCCGGTAGCCGCCCTCGGCGGCGGCGAACCCGCAGGCGCGGCGCACCAGCTCGCGGGCCAGTCCGCGCCGGCGGTGCTCGGCCCGGACGTACACCCGGACCAATTGGGCGGTGCTGCCCGAGGGGTAGCGCCCGGCCAGTTCGCGCGGGTGCGGCGGGTGCCGGGGGCCGGTGGAGTGCAGGGCGGTGGTGGCGACCACCTCGTCCTGGTGGGTGGCGACCAGCAGGGCGTGCCGGGGGTGGTCGAGGTAGTGGCCCTGGAGGTCGACCACGTCGGCGTGCCAGTCGGGGACGTAGCCGTAGCCGAACTCGCGGTAGAGGGTGTCCAGGATCAACCGGCGTGCGCCGGGGACGTCGGCCGGCCGGGCATGTCTGATCAGGTAGGGATTGTGACGCTCCATCAGATGACTCCCCTGGTCGTGGCGGAGGTGCCGCTCGGCAGCCTATATGAAAACGACTTTCATCTGACGTTGCGTCGGGTAAGCCGCCCCGGCGCGTTGAAAATGAAAACGAATGCCGTTACCTTCTCCCTCGGCGGGCCGGACCGGCCTGCCGGGGCCGCCGCCGGTTCCGTTGCCGTCGCCGGTGTCGGTGTCGTTGTCGCTGCCGTCGAGAGGGAGAGCCGTGGCGCATCTGCTGGTGATCGAGAGCTGGGTCGGCTCCATGAGCAGACTGCTGCCCAGGGCGCTGGAGGAGGGCGGCCACCGCTTCACCTTCCTCACCCGCGACCTGCAGCACTACCTGCGGTCCGGCCCCGCCGACGGCCCGCACCCGCTGCTTGCCGCCGGGAACGTCCTCACCGCCGACACCAACGACCCGGCCGCGCTGCTCCCGTACGCGGAGCGGATGCACGGGCTGCTCGGCTTCGACGGTGTGCTCTCCTCCTGCGACTACTACCTGCCACTGGTCGCCCGGGTCGCCCGCCGGCTCGGGCTGCCCGGCCCGGATCCGGAGGCCGTCACCGCCGCCTGCCGCAAGGACCTCACCCGCCGTGCGCTCGCCGGGGCCGGCCTCCCAGGGCCCGCGTACGCGCTCTGCACGGACCGCGGGCAGGCCCGGGCCGCCGCGCGGGAGATCGGCTTCCCGCTCGTGGTCAAGCCGGTCGACCTGTGCGCCGGCATGCTGGTCCGCGAAGTCGCCGACGAGCATGAACTCTCGGCGGCGATCCGGGCGTTGGAGGAGTTCCCGGTCAACGCGCGGGGTCAGCGGCGGGCCCCCGTCGTGCTGCTGGAGGAGCTGCTGACCGGGCCCGAGGTGAGCGTCGAGACCGTCTCCGCCGACGGCGTCGCGCACGTGGTCGGGGTCACCGACAAGAGCGTCGGCGGTGCGCCCGCCTTCGTCGAGACCGGTCACATGTTCCCCGCCGCGCTCGCCCCCGCCGATGCCGCGGCGGCGGCCGGCACCGCCGTCGCCGCCCTGGCCGCGCTCGGCCTGGACCAGGTCGTCGCGCACACCGAGATCAAGCTCACGCCCGCCGGGCCCCGGGTGGTGGAGGTCAACCCGCGGCCGGCCGGCAACCGGATCACCGAACTGGTCCGGCGGGTCACCGGGATCGACCTCGCCGCCGCCTGCGTGGACGTGGCGACCGGCCGCCGGCCCGACCTGGCCGTCCGCCCGACCGGTGTGGCCAGTGCCGCGATCGCCTTCCTCGTCCCGGGGGAGGGGCAGGCCGGCCTGCTGGAGGGCTTCGACGGCGAGGCGGCCGTCCGGCGCGACCCGGCCGTGGTCGAGCTCACCCTTGCCGGTCCGGGGCGCGACGTGCGGCCCGCCACCAGCAACAACGAGTACCTCGGGCACGTGATGACCGCCGACGCCACCGGTGCCGGAGCCCGCCGGGCGGCCGAGCGGCTGCTGGCCGGACTGGCCCCGCGGTACGCCGCGGCGGCGGTGGTCCCCGCATGACCGCCGCGCTGCACGAGGACTCCCCGGCCGCGACCGCTCCTCCCGCCACGGCGCTGGAACTGATCGCCGGGCGGGCCCGGGCCGGCGCGTACGGTCCCGACCCGGCCGGGCGGCGGATCGCCCTCGCCTTCACCACCGCCCAGGCCGTCCGGCACGCCGGCCGGGCCCGGGGCTACCGCAACGAGGTGCTCAGCCTGCGGCTCGGCGCCGCCGTCGGCTCCTGCGCGGTCGAACCCGGTGCGCTGCCCGCCGACGCGCTCACCGACTGCGTCGGCGCCACCGTCGCCGAGCTGCTCGACCACCCGCTCACCCCCGTCCGGGTCGCCGCCCTCGACGCCTACCTGATGCACTGCCGCCCGCACGCCGGCGCGCCCGGTGTCCGCCCGGTCGTCGTCCCGGGCGGCTGCTCGCTGGAGAAGTCCCGGGCCCGGGCCCGCGCCGTCACCGGCCTGCTGCCGCCCGGGAGGGCCCGCCGGGTGCTCGTCGTCGGCGTGGTCAACTCCCTGCTGGAACAGCTGCGTTCGCGCGGCGTCGGCTACCTCCCGTGCGACCTCAAGGGCGGCACCACCGAGTGGGGCGAAGCGGTGACGGCCGACGCCCTCGCCGGGCTCGACGACTGCGACGCGATCCTCGCCTCCGGCATGACCCTCGGCAACGGCACCCTCGACCCGCTGCTCGACCACGCCCGCGCCACCGGCAAGCCGCTGGTGCTGTTCGCCCAGACCGGCAGCGCCGTCCTGCCCCGGCTGCTCGGCCACGGCGTGAGCGCCGTCAGCGCCGAGCCCTACCCCTTCTTCTGGCTCGACGGCGGCCCCAGCACACTCCACCTCTACGGCGGCGCCCCGGCCGGCGGTGACGCCCGGTGACCGCCCTGCTCGCCCCGGCCGCCCTCGGCAACCCCGACCTGCTGCCGCTGCTCGGCCGCACCCCGCTCGCCCGGATCAGCACCCCGCTGCCGCACCCGCACCCCGGATTCTGGGCCAAGCTCGAAGGCCTGGCCGCCGGCGGCATGAAGGCCCGCTCCGCCGTCGCCATGCTGCGCGGCGCCCACGCCCGCGGCGAACTCCGGCCCGGCGCCGCGGTGGTGGAGTCCACCTCGGGCACCCTGGGCATCGGCCTGGCCTTCGCCGGACAGGCCCTCGGCCACCCGGTCGTCCTGATCGGCGACGCCGAACTCGAACCGTCCATGCGGCAGTTGCTGCACTCCTACGGCGCCCGGCTGGAGCTGGTAGACCGGCCGGCGCGGCACGGCGGCTGGCAGGCCGCCCGGCTGGCCCGGCTGCGCGCCGTCCTGGCCGGACTCCCCGACGCCTACTGGCCCGACCAGTACAACAACCCCGACAACGCGGCCGGCTACCGGGCGATGGCGCACGAGCTGATCGCCGAACTCGACCACCTGGACGTGCTGGTGTGCAGCGTCGGCACCGGCGGCCACAGCGCCGGGCTCGCCGAACCGCTGCGGCGCCACTGGCCGGCCCTGCGGATCATCGGCGTCGACTCGGTCGGCTCGGCGATCTTCGGCCAGCCCGCCCGGCCGCGGCTGATGCGCGGCCTCGGCAGCTCCATCCACCCGCGCAACGTCGCCCACCAGGCCTTCGACGAGATCCACTGGGTCGGCCCGGCCGAGGCGGTCGACGCCTGCCGCCGGCTGGCCCGCGGCGCCTTCGTCAGCGGCGGCTGGAGCACCGGCGCGGTCGCCCTGGTCTCCGCCTGGGCGGCCCGCGTCCACCCGGGCGCCACCGTCGCCACCGTCTTCCCCGACGGCCCGCACCGCTACCTCGGCACCGTCTACGACGACGCGTTCTGCCACCGGCACGGCCTCGACCCGGACCGCGCCGCGCCCGGGCCGGTCGAGATCCCGCACCCGGCCGCCGCCGAGGTCACCGGCTGGGCCCGCTGCCGCACCGACCGTGCCGGCCTCGCCGACCGGACGGCCCACACCGGCCGCACCGGCCGCACCGGCCGGACCCGGAGGACCGGGCGGGCCGGCCGCCCCGAGGAGGACCGATGAGGCTCGACGTCCGCACCGTCCGGCTCCGGCTCACCGAGCCGCTGCGGATCTCCCGCTCGGTCACCGCCGGGCGCGACGCCGTCCAGCTCGCCGTCCGCCACGACGGCCTGACCGGCCACGGCGAGGCCGTCAGCAGCAGCTACCTGCGGCTGCCCGCCGACCTGATCCGACGCGAACTCGGCGCGCTGCGGCCGGACCTCGAACGCTACCCGGACCCGGAGACCGCCCTGGCCGAACTCCGCCGCGGCGCCGCCCCGTTCAAGGACCTGCCGGCCGGAGTGCTGGCCGCCGTCGAGGCCGCCCTGCTCGACCTGGCCGGCCGGCGGGCCGGCGTGCCCGTCCACCGGCTCCTCGGCCGGACCGCCCCGGTGGCCGCCGCGACCGCCCGCACCATCGGGATCGAGCCGCCCGCCCGCGCCGCCGCCCGGGCCGCCCGGCTCGCCGCCGACGGCTTCGCCGTGCTCAAGGTCAAGGCCGGCGCGGCCGACCCCGCCGAGGACCTCGACCGGGTCCGGGCCGTCCGGGAGAGCGCCCCCGGCGCCCGCCTGCTGCTCGACCCCAACGGCGCCTGGACGCCGGACCAGGCCCTCCGGCTGCTCCCCGCCTTCGCCGCGGCCGGCGTCGAGGCCGTCGAGCAGCCGGTCGCACCCGGCCGCCCCGCCGAACTCGCCGCCGTCGCCGAACGCTCCCCGCTGCCGGTGATCGCCGACGAGGACGCCGTCGGCTACGAGGACGCCTGCCGGCTCGCCGGGCGGGTGCAGGGGGTCAACCTCAAGCTCGCCAAGTGCGGCGGCGTCCACCAGGTGCTGCGGATCCAGGCGGCCCTCCGGGGCAGCGGGACCGAGCTGATGCTCGGCTGCCTGGCCGCCAGCTCGCTCGGCATCGCCCCGGCCGTCCACCTCGCCGACCGGGCCCGCTGGGTCGACCTGGACGGGCACCTGCTGCTCGCGCACGACCCCTGGCACGGCATCGGCGGCGCCGACGGCACCGTCCGCACGCCCGACCGGGCCGGGCTCGGCGTGGTCCCGGCCACCCCCGCCACCACCGGCGGCCCGGCGGCCGGCCGGTGAGGACCCTGCGCCTGGTACGGACCTTCCCGCTGCCCGTGCGGCTGCTGCTGGTCAACCAGCTCGGCGTCAACACCGGCTTCTACCTGCTCATCCCGTACTTGGCCGGCCACCTCCGGCGCGACCTCGGCCTCTCCGCCCTCGCCGTCGGCGCCGTGCTCGGACTGCGCAACCTCAGCCAGCAGGGCCTGTTCATCCTCGGCGGCTCGGCCGCCGACCGGCTCGGCGCCCGCCGCGTCATCATCGCCGGCTGCGCGCTGCGGACCGCCGGCTTCGGCCTGTTCGCGTTCGGCGGCTCACTCAACCTGCTGCTGGCCGCCTCGGTGCTCAGCGGGCTGGCCGGCGCGCTGTTCAACCCGGCCGTGCGCAGCTACGTCGCGCACGAGGCGGCCGGCCGCAAGGCCGAGGCGTTCGCCCTGTTCAACGTGTTCGCCACCACCGGCGCGCTGGCCGGTCCGCTGCTCGGCACCGTCCTGCTGCTGGCCGACTTCCGGGCCGCCGCACTCACCGCCGCCGGCATCTTCGCCGTGCTCACCGCCGCCCAGGCGGCCGCCCTCCCCGAGCGGGCCGTCCCGGCGCCGCCGCGCGGCGTGCTCGCCGACTGGCGCGAGGTGGCCGGCGACCGGCGGTTCCTCGCCTTCGCGTTCGCCGCGGCCGGCCTGTTCGCCATGGAGAACCAGCTCTACCTGCTGCTGCCCGACGCCGCCCGCCGCGCCACCGGCTGGGAGGGCGCCGTCGGCCTGGTGTTCCTCACCGGCACCCTCGCCAACCTCACCCTCCAACTCCGCCTCACCACCCGGCTCCAGCGGCACGGCCCGCCCGCCCGGTGGCTCCCGGCCGGCCCGGCCGTCGCCGCCGGCGGCTTCCTGCTCCCGCTCGCCGTGCCCGGGCTGCCGGGCGTCCTCGGCGGCGTCCTGCTGCTCCAACTCGGCCTGATGACCGCCCAGCCCTTTGTCCTCGCCCTGATCCCCGCCTTCGGCAGGCCCGCCCTCACCGGCACGTACTACGGCCTGTACTACGTGGTGGCCGGCTGCGCCGCCGCGCTCGCCAACACCGCCGTCGGGCGCGCGATGGACGGCGCCGCCGCCGCGCCCTGGCTGCTCTGCGCCGGCCTCGGCCTGGGCTCCTCCGCCGCCCTGGCCCGGCTGTACCGCACCGGACGCCTGCCCGTCCCCGCCCCGGCCCCCACCCGCCCACTCCCCAGCGAGGCCCGATGACCGGTCAACCGCCCCCCGCCGGCGCCGACGGCAACCTGCTCACCGACACCCCCGAACTGTACGAACTGCGCTTCCCCGACCCCGGGTTCGCCGCCGCCCGATGGGCCGAGTCGGTGCTCCGCGACCACCGCGCCGGGCCCGAGCTGCTCGACCTCGGCTGCGGCACCGGCCGGGACGCGGCCTGGCTGCACCGCGCGGCCGGACGCACGGTCACCGGGCTGGACAGCTCGGCGGCGATGATCGAGCACGCCCGGGCCCGCCACCCCGGGCCCGTCTACCACCTCTGCGACATGCGCGACTTCCGGCTCCCCGGCCGCTTCGACGCGGCGCTCTGCCTGGACAGCGCGCTGCTCCACTGCCACACCAACGACGACCTCGACGCCCTGTTCGGCCGGCTCCGCCGCCACCTGCGCCCGGGCGGCCTGCTGGTCGCCGAGATGCGCAACGGCGCCTTCTTCCTCGGCCGCCGAACTCCTCGACGCCCCGCGCACCGACACCGTCACCCGGGGCGGCACCACCTTCACCTCGCACACCACGCTCCGGATCGACCACGCGGCCCAACTCCTGCGCCGCACCCGGGCCTGGACCAGCGACGACGGCGCCCCGGCCGTCACCGAGCACTCCGCCTGGCGGCTGCTCTTCCCGCAGGAGCTGCGCTACCTGCTGGCCGCCAACGGCTTCACCGTCCTCGCCCTCTACGACCGGCCCGGCCCGCGCACCGAACCGCCCTGGACGGAGGGCGACCGCCCCGCGGACACCGCCGAGGACGATCGGATCCACCTCGTCGCCCGGCTCGGCGGCCCGGTCCGGAACACCCCTGACCGCAGGCGGCGTTGACGTCCTGACCGGCTCGGGGCCGGCCGCCCGCTGCGACGGGTTCACCCGGGCCGGTGACGGGCTGTCGGAGGCGTGCTCTAGGGTCGCCGTCATGAACACCGTGACCGGCCTGCCCGCCCCGGACGACCTCGCCGCGCTGGTCGACGTCCTGCTCGCCGCCGACACCGCCGACACCGCCGACACCGCCGGCACCGGCCGTGCCGCGGTGTCCGACACGGCCCGCGCGGCGTTCGCCGCCGAGCGGCCCGGGCCGTTGCCCGACCACTGGTGGCTGGCCGTCCCGGGGGAGACGTACGAGGCGGCCTTCGAGGTGCTCGGCCTGCACGACCGGATACCCGTCACCGTGCGGTACGGGCTGGCCGCGCAGGTGCACGACGACAAGTACACCCCGGAGGAGGTGCACCGCGTCTTCGTCACCCCCGAGTACGCCGGCTGGCGCCTGATCTACGCCGAGAGCCCGCTGCGGGAGGCCACCTGGTGGCCGCACGACGTGATCGAGCGGCTCAGCGCGGCCTGCGGCCGGGCCCAGGTCTACTTCCAGGACCCGCTCGCGGACGCGATGATCTGGGCCGCCGCCGAGGACGGCACCGTGGTGCGCGGCTACTGGCGCAACAGCGAGCCCGAGTGGACGGGCGAGCCGCTGCCCTGGGAGGAGCGGCTCACGGTCGAGGACTTCGAGGACGAGGAGGAGTTCGAGGACGCCTACCCGGAACCCAACGCCTCGGAGGAGCAGAGCTTCGGCACCGCCGCCGCCCGCCTCTCCCTCCACCCGGCCATGATCACCGCGGAGACCCCGGTCCGCGGCCACGGCTGGCTCGCCCTCACCGTGGCCGGCGCGGGCCACGGCGGCTTCGGGGGGACGCCGCAGCTCTAGCTCCAGGGGCTCCGCCGCGCGGCGCGCGCCCGACGCCCCGCGAGCCTCCCGCCTGCGCGCCCTCCGCGCCGCGGTCGCGTCCGCGGCCTAGGCTGAACTCCGCCCGGGGCGGCCGGTCGGCCGTGGGAGTCGGGAGGGGCCCGGCGGCCGGGGGCGAGGAGGTGCGCGATGGGCAGCGGTGAGACCGCCAGGGTCCGCTGCGTGGCGGCCGTTCCGTGCTGGGTGAGCCTGATGGCTCGCGATCTCGACGCGGCGAAGGCGTTCTACGGGCCTTTGCTGGGCTGGGAGTTCGAGCCCGGACCGGACCGCTTCGGCCCGTACGTGCACGCCGTGACCGGCGGTGAGGCGGTGGCGGGGCTGGGCGTCGCGAGCGGCGGCCTGGCGATCCCGGTGTCGTGGACCGCCTACTTCGGCACCGAGAGCGCGGACGCGGCCGCCGACGCGGTGCGTGAGCGCGGCGCCACGCTCGCCGTCGGCCCGTTGGCCTTCGACGCGGGCCGGATGGCGTTCGCCGCGGACCCGGCGGGGGCGGTGTTCGGCATCTGGGAGGGCCCGCTGGGCCGGGCCCGGCGGTTGGACCTGCCCGGCGCGCCGGTGTGGATCGAGCTCCGCACGCCGGACCCGTTCGCGGCGGCGCTGTTCTACGGTTCGGTGTTCCGCTGGGACGGCCGCGACCCGGAGCGCTTCGAGGTCCGCTGGGAGCACGACCGGGTGGTGCTGCGGGCGGAGGGGCACAGCGTGGCCGCCCTCGCCAAGGAGCAGGCCGGCGGCCCGGCGGGCATGCCGCCGCACTGGGAGGTGTCGTTCTCGGTGCCGGACACCGACGCGGCGCTGGCCCGGGCGGAGGAGCTCGGCGGCACGGCGCTCGGCCCGGCCTTCGACTCGCCGTACGGGCGGGTGGCCCGGCTCCAGGACCCGGAGGGCGGCCGTTTCGCGCTGATCAACCCGAAGGGCTGAGCCGGCCGGAGAACCCCGAGTACCCGGAGCCCGCACCACGCGGCACGCAGGACCGGCCCGCGGGAACCGTCGGACGAGGCCTACGGCCCGGCCTCCGCGACCGCCTCGCGATCGGCCCGCACCCGCTCCCCGAGTACGGCGCGGGCGCCGGCCGGCAGGGCCTTCCGGGCGGCGGGGAACACCTGCTCCTCCTCCGTCGCCAGGTGCCGCCGGACGAGCTCGGCCAGCCCCTGGTACAGCGTGTCGAACGCGGCGTCGCCGGGGCCGAGGCCTTGCAGGTCGGAGAGGTACTGGCCGATCGAGAGGTGCTCGTGGATGCTCGCGAACACCAGTGACCCGCCGTCCGGCACATCGTGCTGGACGACCGGGAAGAGGTGTTCCTCCTCGGCGGCGCAGTGGCTGAACAGCAGGTCGGTGAGCTGGGCCAGCAGCTCCCCGCGCTCGGGCGCGCCGTCCGGGGCGGCGTCGATCCGGGCGAGCAGCTCCGTCACCGCCCGGTGGTCGGCGGTGAACTCGCCGAGGATGTCCGGCCTGCGGCTCATGGCACGCCCGCCTCTCGTCCGGTGCTCCCCCCGACACCTCCAGTATCCGGCGTCGCGGGTGCGTTCCGCGGGCGGGAACGGTATCGCTGCAGGTCGGAGGTGCTTTCCGGGGGCTGGTCCAGCCCCTTGGCCGTCCCGGCTCGGCCGCACCCGGGAACCGCCCCGGGGCAGCCGTACCCGGGCACTCCCCGGGCGCCGGTGCGGCGCCGGGCTCAGGGCCGGTCGCGGCGGCCGGTGAGGGCGAGCATCCGGGTCTGCGGGCCGGCGTCGTCCGGCACCGCCACCGGCGGGTCGAACAGGCCGCTGCCCGAGAGGTCCCCGTAGCCCTCGTACTCGCCGAGCGCGAACTCGACCAGCCCGGTCGGCAGTCGGGTGCGGCGGCGGATTCCCTCGGCGAGGTCCCAGGTGTGCACGATGGCGTCCGCGGTCAGCTGGTCCAGGTAGTACTGCCCGGAGACGTCGCCGAACGACAGGTGGACGGTGAGCGCCGTCGCGCCGGGGGCCTCGAAGGCCGTACGGGCGGCCTCGGCGGCGGCCGTCCAGGTGGCGGCCGGGTCGGTGCCGAGCACGTCGCCGTCGAACCGGCTGCCGACGTCGGCGACGGTCGAGCCCATCAGCAGCTCGGGCACCCAGAGCTGCTCGGCGGTGAGGTGGTTGACCAGGTCGCGGACCGACCAGTCGGCGCACGGTGTCGGCGCGTCCCACTGCGCGGGCGTGACCAGCCGCACCCGCTCGCCGAAGGCGTCCAGCGCCTCCGCGAACGGCGTGCCGGGCTGCGCGTCCCGCCGGTGTTCCCTGCGATGAGCCATACCTCCACCCTGCCCCCGGCCCCATCCGGCCGCGACTCGCCGCCGTCACCGTCGTCGCCCCCGACGTTGCCCCGACGCGGCCCTGACCGGCCGCCGTGCCGCGCCGTGCCCGCCCGTCCGCCCCGGAAGTTGTTCAAATTCGAACCTCCGGGTACGGTCGAAGAGTGACGGTTCGAATTTGAACAACAGCGGGCCGTCCCGTTCCCAGCACTCCGACCGACCCCGATCCCTGATGGAGACGCGCATGCCGAGCACCAGCCCGAGCACGACCGCCCCCACCACCACCGTCCTCCCGGGCCGGGGGGCCGCCGCACCCGCGACGACCTCCCCGCACGCCTACGACGCCGGCCTGCTCCTGCTGCGCCTCGCGCTCGGTCTCACGATGGCCGCGCACGGAAGCCAGAAGCTGTTCGGCTGGTTCGGCGGCGGTGGCATCGACGGCACCGGTCAGTTCTTCACCATGAGCGGCTACCCGGCCGGCCACGCCATGGCCGTGGTGGCCGGCCTCACCGAGACCCTCGGTGGACTGGGCCTGGCGGTCGGCCTGCTGACGCCGCTGGCCGGCGCCGCGATCGTGGGCACCATGGTCAACGCGCTCGCCGTCACCTGGGGTGGCGGCTTCTTCGCCCCCAAGGGCAGCGAGTACGAGCTGCTGCTCACCGCCGGTGCCGCCGCGCTGGCCCTGACCGGGCCGGGCCGATACGCCGTGGACCGGTTCCTGCCGGTACTGCGTGCCCACCGCCTCGCGTACGGCGCGGCCGCCGTCGTGGTCGGCCTGGTGACGGCGGGCGTCATCCTGCTGCTGCGCAAGTGAGCCGCCCGGGCTCCCGGTTCTGAGGAGGGGCCGCCGGTCGTCCGACCGGTGGCCCCTTCGCGTGTGCGCAGGGGCCCATCGCTGCCGCTGCCAGGGGAGTTGGCCGGCCCCCGGTCGAATTCAACGGCCCCGGGCGGCTGTTCGCCGGTCGGCCCGCCGAAGTCGGTCCGTCCGTAGGGCTTCCGCCGTCATGTGATGTATGCCATGGTACATGTCACACTCCCCACCGTGTACTCGGCGGAGCCGCCTGTGCGGCGCCGTCGCAACCGGTCCTCGCCCCCACACGGCCGCACCCCCACGCGGCCGCCGAAGGCCCGGAGGCCCCCCACGTGAGAACCGCACGCCCCCTGCCGCACACGGCACGACTTCCGCAGCTGGCCAGGTTGTTGACGATCGCCCTGGTGCTGCTCCTGGCGGCCGGCCTGTTCGCCCCGCGCAGCCAGGCCGCCCCCGTCCCCGCCCCGCCGCAACCCGGCGGGTCGGCCCCCACCGCACCCACCGACCCCGGTCCGCAGCCCGCCCTCGGCGCCACCCGGGAGGAGCACGGCGGGAACCGGCCCGTCCCGGCCCGCGAACGCGCCCCGCTCTCGGCCACCGCGCCGGCCGACGGCGCCGGCGCGTCCGCGAAGGCGGCCCGGGCCGTCGGGCAGCCGGCCCCGGCGGCAACCGCCGCCACCTGCAACGTCGGTGACTTCACCGGCCGCACCGGCAGCGCGCTCGTCCAGCAGATCACGTCGGTGGACCTGGGCTGCATCAACGGGCTCTTCACGCTCACCGGCACCGACGCCGCGGGCGCGTTCCGCGAGTCCCAGATGGTCACGGTGGCCGACGCCCTGCGCGGCTCCGCCGCGACCTACCCGGGCAACAACACCGCCGCCATCGGCCAGTTGGTGCTCTACCTGCGGGCCGGCTACTTCGTCCAGTGGTACCACCAGGCCGACGTGGGCAGCTACGGCACCGCCCTGCAGACCTCGATCCGCGGTGCGCTGGACGCCTTCTTCGCCAACCCGCACTCCCGTGACGTCACGCCGGACAACGCCGGCACGCTCGGCGAGGCCGTCATCCTGATCGACAGCGCACAGGAGAATGCCCGCTACCTGTACGTGGTCAAGCGCATGCTGGCCGACTACGACAGCGCCACCCACAACCCGGCCGGGATGGGCAACGCGCTGAACGGCGTCTTCACCGTCCTCTGGCGCGGCCACCAGCTCCCGGCGTTCGTCGCCGCGGTGCAGGCCGACCCGAGCGTGCTGGACTCGCTGTACGCCTTCGCCGCCGCCAACAGCGCCCAACTCGGCGGCGACTACACCTTCCTGGTCTACAACGCCACCCGCGAGCTGGGCCGCTTCCTGCAGTACGCCCCGCTGCAGGCCAAGGCCCGGCCGCTGGCCAAGGGCCTGGCCGACCAGTCCTCGCCGGCCGGCCGCACCGCCTACCAGTGGTCCGCCGTCGCGGAGATGGTCGACTCCTACGACAGCGGTAACTGCTCCTACTACGGGACCTGTGACGCCGCCAACCGGCTCAAGGCGGCCAACCTGACGGTGGCCTACACCTGCAGCCCGAGCATCCGGATCCTCGCCCAGGCCCTGGATCAGACCCAGCTGGCCGCCGCCTGCTCCAGCCTGACCGGCCAGGACGCGTACTTCCACGCCGTGGTCAAGGACAACGGCCCGGTCGCGAACGACCGGAACACCACCATCGAGGTCGTGGTCTTCCACTCCCGGTTCGACTACGGGGTGTTCGCCGCGATGATCTACGGCATCAACACCGACAACGGCGGCATGTACCTGGAGGGCAACCCGGCCGCCGCCGGCAACCAGCCGCGCTTCCTCGCCTACGAGGCCGAGTGGGTGCGCCCGGACTTCCAGGTCTGGAACCTCAACCACGAGTACACCCACTACCTCGACGGCCGGTTCGACATGTACGGCGACTTCAACGCCGGCATGGTGACGCCGACCGTCTGGTGGGTCGAGGGCTTCGCCGAGTACGTGTCCTACTCCTACCGCAAGGTGACGTACGACGCCGCGATGACCGCCGCCGGCCGCCACACCTACCGGCTGAGCACGCTCTTCGACACCACGTACGACAACGCGGACACCGAGCGGGTCTACCGCTGGGGCTACCTGGCCGTCCGCTTCATGCTGGAGCAGCACCGTGCGGACATGGACGCGGTGCTCGCCAAGTACCGCGCCGGCGACTGGAACGGCGCCCGTACGTACCTGACCTCCACCGTCGGCACCCGCTACGACGCGGCCTTCGACGCCTGGCTCACCGCCTGCGCCGCCGGCTCCTGCCCCACCGGCACCAACCCGCCCGGCAACCAGCCGCCCACGGCCGCCTTCACCACCGCCGTCGGCGAGCTGGCCGTCACCTTCGTCGACCGCTCGACCGACCCGGACGGCAGGATCACGGCCCGCGCCTGGGACTTCGGTGACGGCACCACCTCGGCCAGTGCCAACCCGACCAAGTGGTACACCGCGGCCGGCACCTACACCGTCACCCTGACCGTGACCGACGACAAGGGCGCCACCGCGAGCACCCGGCAGAACGTCACCGTCGCACGGCTGCCGGAGTGCTCCGGCGCCGACACCCGGCAGCTCGACCGGAGCTGCCGGCGCAGCAACGTCGCCGCGACCACCGGCAACTACGCGCACTTCTACCTGTACGTCCCGGCCGGGACCAAGCAGCTGAAGGTGAGCAGCACCGGCGGAACCGGCAACGCGGACCTCTACTACAACGGGAGCGGCTGGGCGTACACCAACGCCTACACCAGCCGCTCCGCCAACCAGAGCAGCAACACCGAGACCCTGACCGTCACCAACCCGCCCGCCGGCTACGTCTACTTCAGCCTCTACGCCCAGCAGGGCTTCAACGGGGCGGACATCAAGGCCGAGTACTAGCCGTCGGCCGAGTACCGGCCGGCACCGGAAGGGCCGGGCCGGGCACCCCGGCGGAGCGCACCGCGCGCCCCGCCGGGGTGCCCCGCGTGCGGGGCTCACGCGCCGATCCGCACCAGCGCCAGCGTGATGTTGTCCGGCCCGCCCGCCTCGATCGCGGCCTTCCACAGTTCGAACGCGGCCCGCCCGTCGGCCCGGTCCACGTCCTCGTGGACGCCCGCCAGGACCGCGGACAGCTCCTCCTCCGGGACGGGGTCGGTCAGCCCGTCGCTGCACACCAGGTACCGGTCGCCGACCGCCAGCGGGGCGGTCCGGACGTGCGGCTCGACGAAGGTCAGGCCGAGCGAGCCGCCCAGCGTCTGGGTGACGAGCGAGGTGGTGCGCCGCCCGGGGGCCGGGGGCGGGCTGTCGTCCACGCTGATCCGGCTCAGCCCCTCCCCGGTGATCCGGTAGACCCGGCTGTCGCCCACGTTGAACACCACGGCGTGCTCGGGCAGCAGCACCAGGCCCGCGACCGTGGTGCCCATCGCGGCGAGCCCGGGATCGCCGGCCGCGTAGGCGTACACGGACCGGTTGCAGAGCTGGAGGGCCTCCCGGACGGCCTCCTCGCCCTCCAGGGCGGGCCCGGCGGCGGCCAGCTCGCGGGCGACCAGCGCGCTCGCGACCTCGCCGCCCGGGTGCCCGCCGAGGCCGTCCGCCACCGCGACCACGCAGGGCAGGCCGAGCGGGAACAGCAGGGTCTGCGGGTTGGTGGTCACGGTCGCGCAGAGGGTCCACGGCCCGATCGTCAGGCTGTCCTCGTTGTGCTCCCGCACCAGGCCCTCGTGGCTCAGTGCGCTCACCGAGATGTAGGCCGCCATCGGCTCGCCGCCCTTCCGGAGCTCCCTTCCATTGTCGGCGGGAATAGCCGGGCGCAACCGGGTGCTAAGGTGGTTGAAAGTTTGACGATCTGGCCCGGAGCCCCGGGCCCGCCAGGAGTGTGGTGAGCAGCATGCAGTTCGGAATCTTCACCGTCGGCGACGTCACCCCCGACCCCACGACCGGCCGCACCCCGACCGAGCACGAGCGGATCAAGGCCATGGTGGCCATCGCCCGCAAGGCCGAGGAGGTCGGCCTGGACGTCTTCGCGACCGGCGAGCACCACAACCCGCCGTTCGTGCCGTCCTCGCCGACGACCATGCTCGGCTACATCGCCGCGCAGACCGACCGCATCATCCTCTCCACCTCGACCACGCTGATCACCACCAACGACCCGGTGAAGATCGCCGAGGACTTCGCGATGCTCCAGCACCTCGCCGAGGGGCGGGTGGACCTCATGATGGGCCGCGGCAACACCGGCCCGGTGTACCCGTGGTTCGGCCAGGACATCCGCCAGGGCATCCCGCTCGCGATCGAGAACTACGCGCTGCTGCACCAGCTGTGGCGCGAGGACGTGGTGGACTGGCAGGGCCGCTTCCGCACCCCGCTGCAGTCCTTCACCGCCACCCCGCGTCCGCTGGACGGCGTCCCGCCGTTCGTCTGGCACGGCTCGATCCGCAGCCCGGAGATAGCCGAGCAGGCCGCCTACTACGGTGACGGCTTCTTCGCGAACAACATCTTCTGGCCCAAGGAGCACTTCCAGAAGCTGATCGAGCTCTACCGCGCCCGCTACGCCCACTACGGGCACGGCACGCCGGAGCAGGCGTACGTCGGCCTCGGCGGGCAGGTGTTCATGCGGAAGAACTCGCAGGACGCGGTGCGCGAGTTCCGGCCGTACTTCGACAACGCGCCGGTCTACGGGCACGGGCCCTCGCTGGAGGAGTTCACCGAGCAGACCCCGCTGACCGTGGGCAGCCCGCAGGAGGTCATCGAGAAGACGCTGGCCTTCCGCGAGTCCTTCGGCGACTACCAGCGCCAGCTGTTCCTGATGGACCACGCCGGCCTGCCGCTGAAGACCGTGCTGGAGCAGCTGGACCTGCTCGGCGAGGAGGTCGTGCCGGTGCTGCGCGAGGAGTTCGCCAAGGGCCGGCCGGCCGAGGTCCCGGACGGGCCGACGCACGCGGCCCGGGTCGCCGCGGCCGCGGCCGGGAAGACGAGTGAGAAGACGAGCGAGAAGACCGACGAGAAGGTGGAGGTGGCCAAGTGACCGCGTTCAAGCTGGTGGTGGTGAGCGCCGGGCTGAGCAAGCCGTCCTCGACGCGCCTGCTCGCCGACCGGCTCGCCGAGTCGACCGTCCGTCAACTCGGCGCTACCGGCCGAACGGTGGAGGTGGCCGTGGTCGAACTGCGCGACCTGGCCACGGAGATGGCCAACAACTTCGTCACCGGCTTCCCCGGCGCCGCACTGCGCGAGGCGGTCCGGGCGGTGACGGAGGCGGACGCCCTGATCGCGGTGACGCCGATCTTCACCGCCTCGTACAGCGGCCTGTTCAAGTCCTTCTTCGACGCGATCGACCACGACGCCCTCACCGGCAAGCCGGTGCTGATCGCCGCCACCGGCGGCACCCCGCGGCACTCGCTCGCCCTGGAGCACGCCGTGCGGCCGCTGTTCGCCTACCTGCGCGCGGTGGTCGTGCCGACCGCGGTCTACGCGGCCACCGACGACTGGGGTGCGGCGGGGGACCGGCACACCGACGGCCTCCCGCACCGGATCGACCGGGCGGCCGGCGAGCTGGCCGGGCTGCTGGCCGGTCGCGGCCCGGAGGCGCCCGGCCTGCCGGAGCAGGTGGTGCCGTTCGCCGAGCAGCTGGCGGCCCTGCGGGTCTGAGCCCGGGCGCGCCGGAGGCGGCCGGCGGCGCCGGTGGGCACGGAAGGGGCGGGTCCGGTGCGGGCCTGCCCCTCCGACGTCCCCGCGGACCTCGGGCCTCCCATGCGTCGTGCACGCTCGGCCGGGGTCGTCCGGTGCGTGTTGGCCGTGCCCAGGTGTCCGCTCTGCGGTGTAATCGTGCGCATGATCGGACTTCTGCTGATTCGTCCTGCCCCGCCGCCCCTGGAGTCCTGAGGTGGAGCCCGCGCCCGCCGCCTCCGAGAGCGCTCCGCCGCAGCCGCAGGACGTGCTCACCCCGCTCACCGGCGCCGCCGTCTTCCTGGTGCTCACCATCGACCCCGGCGGCGAGCAGGCCGTCCGCGATCTGCTGCCCGACCTGGCCGGCCTGCGGCGCTCGGTCGGCTTCCGCGCGCCGGACGGCGGGCTCGCCTGTGTCGCCGGCATCGGCTCGGACGCCTGGGACCGGCTCTTCGCCGGCCCCAGGCCCGCCGGACTGCACCCCTTCCGGGAGGTGGCCGGCGACCGCCACCGGGCCCCGGCCACCCCCGGCGACCTGCTGTTCCACCTCCGGGCCGGCCGGATGGACCTCTGCTTCGAACTGGCCGGCCTGATCACCCGGCGGCTGGCCGGTGCCGCCACCGTGGTCGACTCGGCGGAGGGTTTCCGCTACTTCGACAACCGCGACCTGCTCGGCTTCGTCGACGGCACCGAGAACCCCGAGGGCCGGGCGGCGGCCGCCGCCGTGCTCGTCGGGGCGGAGGACCGGGAGTTCGCCGGCGGCAGCTACGTCATCGTGCAGAAGTACCTGCACGACCTGGACGCCTGGAACGCCCTCCCGGTGGAGCAGCAGGAGCGGGCCGTCGGCCGCACCAAGCTCGGCGACGTCGAGCTGGACGACACGGTGCAGCCGCCCGACTCGCACGTCGCGCTCACCGGTGTCACCGGCCCGGACGGCGAGGAGCGGCAGATCATGCGCTTCAACATGCCGTTCGGCTCCTTCGCGGGGGACGGCGAGTTCGGGACGTACTTCATCGGCTACGCCGCCACCCCCGAGGTGACCGAGGAGATGCTGCGGAACATGTTCGTTGGGCGGCCGCCCGGCCGGTACGACCGGCTGCTCGACTTCTCCACCGCCGTCACCGGGTCGCTCTTCCACGTGCCGGCCGCCGACTTCCTGGACGCCCCGCCACCGGCGCCGTCCGCCGCCCCGGCCGTGCCGGAGGACGCCGCCCCCACCCCCGTGTCCGACGGCTCGCTCGCCATCGGCAGTCTGAGGAGGACCCCCGCACGATGAGCAACCTGCACCGCGACCTGGCCCCCGTCTCCGCCGCCGCCTGGGCGGAGATCGAGGAGGAGGCCCGGCAGGCCTTCAAGCTCCACATCGCCGGACGCCGCGTGGTCGACCTGAACGGTCCCGGGGGCGCCGCGCTCGCCGCCGTCGGCACCGGCCACCTCACCCCGGTCGACCCGCCCGCCGAGGGCGTCCTCGCCCACGCCCGCGAGGTCCGGCCGCTGGTCGAGCTGCGCGTCCCCTTCGCCGTCAGCCGGGCCGCCGTGGACGACGTCGAACGCGGCTCCCGGGACTCCGACTGGCAGCCCGTCAAGGACGCGGCCCGCACCCTCGCCCTCGCCGAGGACCGCGCGATCTTCGAGGGCTACCAGGCCGCCGCCATCGAGGGCATCCGGGCCGGCGCCGCCAATCCGCCGATCCCGCTGCCCGCCGACGTCCGGGACTACCCGACCACGGTCAGCCAGGCCCTCACCGCCCTGCGGCTGGCCGGCGTCGGCGGGCCGTACGCGCTGCTGCTCGGCGCCGACCCGTTCACCGCGGTCAGCGAGACCAGCGACCACGGCTACCCGGTCGCGGCGCACATCGCCCGGCTGCTGGACGGCGAGATCATCTGGGCCCCCGCGATCCGGGGCGCCTGCCTGCTCTCCGCCCGGGGCGGCGACTTCGAGCTCTTCCTGGGCGAGGACGTCTCGGTGGGCTACCTCTCCCACGACGCCGGGTCCGTCTCGCTCTACCTGCAGGAGTCGATGACCTTCCGCCTCCACACCGGCGAGGCGGCCGTCGTGCTGGGCGGCTGAGGGCCTCCCGGCGGCCGAAGGGTACTGAGTTCCTTTACCAGGGGTACTGAGTGCCGTACTCTCTCCGGAGAGCCTCTGACGCCAGTCGAAGAGAGCCGACACGGCATGCCGGTCCAGGTGGCGCTTGCTGCTCGCAGGGCGCGGCCGGCCCGGCTTGGCACTCAGTACCCTGGGCATGACCCGAGGCCATGGACCAGTACACCCGTACAGGAGAACCGCTCATGAGCTTGAGGATCGTCGTCTGTGTGAAGTACGTGCCGGACGCGACGGGTGACCGTCGTTTCGCGGACGACCACACCACCGACCGGGAGGGCGTGGACGGCCTCCTGTCGGAGCTGGACGAGTACGGCGTGGAGCAGGCGCTGCGGATCGCGGAGGCGAACGCGGGGTCCGAGGTCACGGTGCTGACGGTGGGGCCGGACGACGCGAAGGACGCGCTGCGCAAGGCGCTGTCGATGGGTGCGGACAAGGCCGTGCACGTGAACGACGACGACATCCACGGCACGGACGTGATCGGGACGTCGGCGGTCCTGGCGAAGGCGCTGGAGAAGACCGGGTTCGACCTGGTGATCGGTGGCATGGCGTCGACGGACGGCACGATGGGTGTGCTGCCGGCGCTGCTGGCGGAGCGGCTGGGTGTGCCGCAGGTGACGCTGCTGTCCGAGGTGTCGGTCGAGGGCGGTGTGGTGAAGGGCCGCCGCGACGGTGACGCGGCGACCGAGCTGGTCGAGGCGGAGCTGCCGGCCGTGGTCTCGGTGACGGACCAGTCGGGCGAGGCCCGTTACCCGTCGTTCAAGGGGATCATGGCGGCGAAGAAGAAGCCGGTCGAGTCGCTGGACCTGGACGACCTGGGCATCGAGGCCGACGAGGTCGGTCTGGCGGGGTCGTGGACGGCGGTCGAGTCGGTGGCGGCGCGTCCGGCGCGCACCGCGGGCACGGTCGTGAAGGACGAGGGCGAGGGCGGCAAGCAGCTCGCCGCCTTCCTCGCGTCAGCGAAGTTCATCTAAAGAGGGCAGCCTCGCCGACCAGAAGTCCATCTGAGCCGGCCCACCCCCCTGACCCTGATCCAGCGAAACACGGAGACATTGAGCAATGGCTGAGATTCTCGTCCTCGTGGACCACGCCGACGGTGTGGTCCGCAAGCCGGCCCTGGAACTGCTGACCCTGGCCCGCCGGATCGGCGAGCCGTCGGCCGTCGTCCTGGGTGCCGGTGCGGCCGCCGCCGACATCGCCGCCAAGGCCGGCGAGTTCGGTGCGGCGAAGGTCTACGTCGCCGACGGCGCCGAGTTCGCCGACCAGCTGGTCGTCCCCAAGGTGGACGCCCTGGCCCAGATCGCCAAGGCCACCGAGGCCGCGGCCGTGCTGGTCACCTCCTCCGGCGAGGGCAAGGAGGTCGCCGCCCGCGTGGCCCTGCGCCTCGGCTCCGGCATCATCACCGACGCGGTGGACGTCCGCGCCGGCGAGCAGGGCCCGGTCGCCACCCAGTCGGTGTTCGCCGCCTCGTACACCGTCGACTCGCGGGTCAGCAACGGCGTGCCGGTCATCACCGTCAAGCCGAACGCCGTCGCCCCGGAGGCCGCCCCGGCCGCCGGCGCCGTCGAGAACGTCACCGTCGCGTTCACCGGCAAGGCCGCCAAGGTCGTCTCGCGCACCGCGCGCGTCTCCACCGGCCGCCCCGAGCTGACCGAGGCCGCCATCGTGGTCTCCGGCGGCCGCGGCGTCGGCGAGGCGGCCGGCTTCGGTGTGGTCGAGGAGCTGGCCGACGCGCTCGGCGCGGCCGTCGGTGCCTCGCGCGCCGCCGTCGACGCCGGCTGGTACCCGCACACCAACCAGGTCGGCCAGACCGGCAAGCAGGTCTCCCCGCAGCTGTACATCGCGGCGGGCATCTCCGGCGCGATCCAGCACCGGGCCGGCATGCAGACCTCGAAGACCATCGTGGCCGTCAACAAGGACCCGGAGGCCCCGATCTTCGAGCTGGCCGACTACGGCGTGGTCGGCGACCTGTTCGCCGTGCTGCCGCAGCTCACCGCCGAGGTGAACGCCCGCAAGGGCTGATCCACCGCGATCGGCAGACGCCAGGGCGCGTCCGGGACCTCCCGGGCGCGCCCTGGCGCCATTTCCCCCCGCCCCGGAACCGGGCCGGCGGAAGGCCCCGGGGCGGCCGGACGCGCCCCGTAGAGTCGGCCCCAGCACCGGTGACGACACGACGGCACGACGGCACAGCGACACGACGGCCGACCGCGAGCAAGGGCGAGGGACAGCGGAATGACACTCCTGACGGCACTTCAGGGCCACCACGGCGACTCCGGCGACGCGCTGCGGATCGACGGCCGCGCGCTCTCCCGCGAGGGGCTGCTCGGCGCGGCGACCGCGGTCGCCGACCGGGTGGCCGGCGCCCCCGCGCTGGCGGTGCTCGCCCGGCCCACCGCCGAGACCGTCGCCGCCGTGGTCGGCGGGCTGCTGGCCGGCGTGCCCGTGGTGCCGCTGCCGCCCGACTCCGGCCCCAAGGAGCGCTCGCACATCCTGCGCGACTCGGGCGCCGCCCTGCTGGCCCACGCCGCCGGGGACGCGCTGCCGGAGGACACCGGGGTCGCGGGCCTGCCGGTCGACCTGACGGAGCGTTCCGCCACCACGTACGCCGAGCCCGCCCCGGACGCCGCCGCGTTCGTGCTCTACACCTCCGGCACGACCGGCGCGCCCAAGGGGGCGGTGATCCACCGCTCGGCCGTCGCCGCCGACCTGGACGCGCTGGCCGACGCCTGGGCCTGGACCGCCGACGACACCCTGGTGCACGGCCTGCCGCTGTTCCACGTGCACGGCCTGGTGCTCGGCGTGCTGGGTGCACTGCGCACCGGCAGCCGGCTGGTGCACACCGGGCGCCCCACCCCGGCCGGCTACGCGGCCGCCGGCGGCAGCCTGTACTTCGGCGTGCCGACCGTGTGGTCCCGGCTGGCCGCCGAGCCGGAGGCCGCCGGGCGGCTGGCCCGGGCCCGGCTGCTGGTCTCCGGCAGCGCCCCGCTGCCGGTGCCGGTCTTCGCGAAGCTGGCCGCGCTGACCGGCCACGCCCCGGTCGAGCGCTACGGCATGACCGAGTCGCTGATCACCGTCTCCACCCGGGCGGACGGCGAGCGCCGCCCCGGCAGCGTCGGCCTGCCGGTGGCCGGCGTGCGGACCAGGCTGGTCGGCGAGGACGGCGGGCCGGTCCCGTCCGACGGCGAGAGCGTCGGCGAGCTGCAGGTCGCCGGGCCGACCCTGTTCGCGGGCTACCTCAACCGGCCGGACGCCGACGCCGAGTCCTGGACGGCGGACGGGTGGTTCCGCACCGGGGACGTCGCGGTGATCGGCGAGGACGGCTTCCACCGGATCGTCGGCCGCGCCTCGGTCGACCTGATCAAGAGCGGCGGGTACCGGATCGGCGCCGGCGAGGTGGAGGCCGCGCTGCGGGACCACCCGGCGGTCGCGGACGCCGCCGTGGTGGGCGCGCCCGACGAGGACCTCGGCCAGGCGGTGGTCGCCTTCGTCATCCCGGACGGCGCGGTGACGGGGGACCAGCTGGCGGCCTTCGTGGCGGAGCGGCTCTCGGCGCACAAGCGCCCCCGGAAGGTGGTGCTGGTGCCCGAACTGCCCAGGAACGCCATGGGAAAGGTGCTCAAGAAGCAGCTGCTGGCGGACTCGGCACTCGGGTGACGCGAGGTCATCCGAGCGGTCGTCCGGTGACGGCCACTCAGCTGACCGCCCGTCGGTCTGCTCACCATCCGTGAACCCTTCCTTTGGCGCACTCCACTGCGCGCCGTGAGCGGACGCGTGCCTACCGTGACGAGCAGGCAGAACCGCATATCCGGGGAACCGGAGCGGCTCTGCCGTCCCGCTCAGCACAGCAGTAGAGCCAGCAAAGGAACAGCAGGATGACGACCGTCAACACCGGCGCACCGGGCGCCGCCGACGACCCGACCGGGCAGCACGCCACCACCACCGACGCGCGGCCGCGTGCCGCCCGTCCGTCCCGGGCGGCTCGGGTCCGCCGCGGGATAGCGGCGGTGGCCGTGATCGCGGCCGGAGCCGGCGTGATCGGCCTCGGCACCGGTGTGAGCAGCGCAGCCGCCGAGCCCGCGCCGGCCCACGCCGGATGGGACGGCTCGCGGTACTGGTTCAAGAACAGCCAGGGCCAGTGGCGCTGGACCACGCACTACGACATCTACAAGGCCCGGACCGGGGGTGGATCCTCGACCTCGTCGGCCAAGCCCTCGTCCTCGTCCGGCGGGATCAAGCAGGGGTGGGACGGCTCCCGCTACTGGTTCAGGAACAGCAAGGGCGAGTGGCGCTGGACCACGCACTACGACGTCTACCTGGACCGGACCGGCGGCGGCTCCTCCTCGGGATCCTCGTCCGGCTCCTCCTCGGCCCTGACGGACTCCGCCGCGCCCGCGGCCGACGGGGACGTCGAGACGGCGGTGCAGTTCGCGCTCGCCCAGCTCGGCAAGCCGTTCCGCACGGCCGGCAACGGGCCGGACGGCTACGACTGCTCGGGCCTGGTCCAGCAGGCCTTCCGGCGCGGCGGGATCGACCTGCCGCGCGTGGCCAACGACCAGTACGCGGCGACCACGCCGGTCAGGGCGAGCCAGCTCCGGCGCGGCGACCTGCTGTTCTGGTCGCCCGACGGCACCGCCCGGGGCATCGAGCACGTGGCGATCTACCTGGGCAACAACCAGTACGTGGAGGCCGCCCGGCCCGGCACCAACATCCGCATCTCGGCCATCAGCAGCGGCTACTACCCCGACTTCATGGGCCGCCCCTGAGATCCGACCCGGGATCCGCCGTGCACGGCACGGTCGGTACGCCGCGACCGGCACGGCGCCCGGGCCGGCCGGGAGGCACC
>NZ_JBEYVJ010000033.1:0-42254 GCF_040643935.1 Kitasatospora sp. NPDC047058
GCGCGGTCGCCCAGGCCGAGGCGCAGCGTGCGAACGCCGCCGCGGCCAAGGCCCGGCGCCTCGCCGCCACGGCCAACAGCGCCGCCAACACCGCGAAGACGATGGCGGGCCGGGCGTTGACGGCGGCCCAGCAGGCGCGTGCCGCCGCCGTCGAGTCCGCCGGACATGCGAACGCCGCCGCGCAGGCCGCCGAGGACGCGGCGAACCACGCGGGCCAGGCCGCCGACTGGGCCAACCTCGCGACCCGGCACGCGGCCGCCGCCACCCAGGCGGCGGAGAAGGCCACCGCAGCCGCCAACCAGGCCGACCAGGTCGAGCAGACGGCCCGGCAGGCGGAGAAGGTGGCCCTGGAGACCAACCGCGACCTGGCCGTCGAGTCCGCGGAGGAGCTCAAGCAGCAGTACACCGAGCAGCAGTCCGCCCAGGCGACGGAGCGCGCCGAGTCGCTGCGCCAGGACGAGGAGACCAAGCAGCTGCTGGCCGAGGCCGCCGCTCCCGGCACCGCGTCCGAGACGGTGCTCGCCAAGAGCCGCAAGGCGGCCGTCCACCTGATGGCGACCGGTTCGCCGTGGACCGAGCGGGCCGCCGAGGCCGCGCTGTCCGGCACCGACTCCGACGTCCGGCAGTGGCTCGCCACCGGGCGGCGGACGGCCGCGACCCAGGACGACTACACCAAGATCGCCAACCTGGCCGTGACCGGCACCCCCGCGCTGAAGACGGCGGCCCTCGCCGCGCTGGACACCGGCGCGGATGAGCAGGCGGCCTTCCTGGAGACCGGCCAGCACGTCGTCCTCAAGGACGACTACCGGGTGCAGGTCCTCGCGCTGATGAACGAGGGCGGCAAGGCGGTCAAGGAGGCCGGCTCGGCCGCCCTCGACGCCAACACCACCGAGGCCCTGCGCGGCTTCGTCGCCACCGGCCAGTACAAGGCGCGCGAGGAGGACGACAAGGTCGAGGCGCTGCGGCTCTCGGCCGTCGGCGGACCGCGGGTCCAGGCGGCGGCCCAGGTCGCCCTGGCGGGGCCCGCCCCGTTGCTGCGGGAGTTCGTCGGCGTCACCCAGTACACGGCGGCCCAGCGGGACCAGACCGACGCCGTGCACATCGCGAGCGTGCGGCGCCTGGTCGCCGAGGGCAAGGCGATCGCCGCGTCCGCAACCCAGGACGCCGCACAGGCCGCCGCCGCCGCGGCGACCGCGCGCGGTGCCGCCGCCGAGGCCGCGGGCTACGCCAAGCAGGCGTCCGACTCCGCCGACGCCGCCAAGGTTGCGGCCGGACAGGCCTCGGACGCCGCGAAGGCCGCCGACACCTCGGCCCGCCAGGCGGCCCAGTCGGCCACCGCGGCGAAGAACGCGGCCGCCTCGGCGGACGGTTCGGCCGCGCAGGCGACCCAGTCTGCCCACCGTGCCGCCAACTCCGCCACCGCGGCGGCTGCTTCGGCCCGCTCCGCCTACGAGTCGGCCGACCAGGCGTACGCATCGGCGCTGGCGGCGGGCAAGAGCGCGGGTGAGGCGATGGCCTTCGCCGGCGAGGCGCTGTCGCACGCCATGGAGCTGGCTCGCAAGGAGGCCCAGGCCACCGCCACGGCGCCCACCGGCCCGGGCGACCCGGGCGGTTCGGAGGGCGGGTACGAGCCGGAGCACCAGGACGAGGACCTCGTTCTGGAGGGCGGGCTCTCCAGCGCGGACGCCGCCACCCTCGCGCTGGACATCGCCGGCATCTTCGACCCCACGCCGATCAGCGACGGCGCCTCGGGCGTCATCAGCCTGTTCCGCGGCGACTGGTCCGGCGCGGGCCTCTCCGCGCTCGGCATGATCCCCTACGCCGGCGACGCCCTCGGCAAACCGGCCAAGATCGCCAAGCTGCTGGCCAAGAACGCCAACATCGCCAAGAAGGTGGCCGACCCGAAGTGGGTGGAGTGGGCCGCAAAGAGTATGAAGTTCGTGTCGGCGGGCAAGATCGGCGAGGGCGTGGCCACGCTCAACTCGCTCGCCCGTGACGCCAAGAAGGGGTACAACGCGAAATCCCGGGCCGCGGCGATCAAGCACAACCTGCCGACCGACCTCGAAGGCCCCGTCCCGTTCGTCCCGCCGAAGGGCTGGATGGGCTTGCCGGAGAAGGGCGGAGGCTTCAAGGACGCCTACGGCAACCTCTGGAAGAAGGCGACGGACGGCAAGGACGAATGGGATGTCCAGGTGAAAAAGGACTCCAAGTTCTCCATCTTCTCCAGTGGCAAGAATCAGGGGAAGGCCCTCGAACACGCCAACATCGCCCCGGACGGCTATGTGACGCACTGACGACGAACCGATGAATCCCGGCCCGGCCCCGACGGAGACACCCGTATCCGTCGGGGCCGGGGCATTTCCGACCCCTTTCCGGGGATGTGCGAAACCGGACGGAGCGCGGGGATACGATCCGGGAAGCACCGGAATCCAGGCCCGCTCCCATGCCCCGAACCGATCCGCTCTGGAGGCGACTCCGTCATGACCCTGGCCCCCTACCGCTGTGTCTGGATGAACCTCTGGGTGAAGGGGCCCGAGGAGCGGGGCGCCGGGCTCACCCGTGAGGTCGCGGCCGCGCTGGCTCCGCTGGGCCGGGTGACGGTCGTCTCCCGGGGCCCGTACTGGCGGACCCCGGAGGTGCTCGAGTTCGACGTGGAGCTGGAGCCCGTCTCCTCCACCACGGACTGCCTCCTCGCCCTGGGGTTGCGCCCCGACGAGGACGGCGACTGGCCGGCCTGGGAGCGTCGCGGGGACGAGGTGTTCCTGCACCCTGCCGTCCTCGGCGCACAGGTCGGTGAGGAGGAGGCGGCCACACCGCCGCCGTTGGAGAACGGCGAGGTCGTGGTGATCCTCGACGGCCCGGCCGCCCGGGAGGAGGGCCTGGTGGGTGCGGAGGCCGTCGTCCACGGCTCCTTCTACCCCGACGAGCCCGACCCGCTGCTCCGCCGGTGGCACCACCAGGTCATGCCGGAGGGGCGGGAGACGCTGGAGCCCTTCGAGAGCGCCGGGTTGCGCCCCACGGGCCGCCGCAGCGTGATCGCGGAACGCCCCGAGGCGGTGGACGTCGCCCGCGCCGGCGGGGCCTGACGTCTGACGCCGGGCGAGGCCTGAGGTCCGGCGCCGGCGGGGCGGTCCCGGGCGTGGCGTCACCCGTCCGGGCGGCGGGCCCGGTGCCCGCCGAGCCCCGCAGCAGTCCGTGCGCCGGGCGGCGGAAAACCGTTGGCCAGGGCGGCCGGCAGTCGGGATGATGCCGGGTATGTCGCGTACGTTCGAAGACTTGATCGCCGAGGCCGAGGCGGTGTCCGTCGACGGCTGGGACTTCTCCTGGCTGGAGGGGCGGGCCACCGAGGAGCGGCCGTCCTGGGGGTACCAGCGGCTGCTGGGGGAGCGGCTGGCGTCGGCCTCGGCGGCGTTGGACATCCAGACCGGCGGCGGTGAGGTGCTGGCCGGGGCGGGTGGGTTCCCGCCGGCCATGGTCGCCACCGAGTCGTGGCCGCCGAACGTGGTCAAGGCGACGAGGCTGCTGCACCCGCTGGGCGCGATCGTGGTGGCGGACCCGGACGAGCCGCCGCTGCCGTTCGCCGACGAGGCGTTCGACCTGGTGACCAGCCGTCACCCGGCCACCGTGTGGTGGGCGGAGATCGCCCGCGTGCTGCGGCCCGGCGGGACGTACTTCGCGCAGCACGTCGGGCCGGCCTCGGTGTTCGAGCTGGTCGAGTACTTCCTCGGGCCGCAGCCCGAGGCGCGCGAGGGCCGGCGCCCCGACCGGGAGAGCGCCGACGCGAAGGCGGCCGGGCTGGAGATCGTGGACCTGCGGTCCGAGCGGCTGAAGGTGGAGTTCTTCGACATCGGCGCGGTGGTCTACTTCCTGCGGAAGGTGATCTGGATGGTCCCGGGCTTCACCGTCGACGCGTACCGTGACCGGCTGCGCGAACTGGACGCCCGGATCCGGGCCGAGGGGCCGTTCGTGGCCCACTCGGCGCGCTTCCTGATCGAGGCGCGCAAGTAGATCGACCGATCCGGTGCCCGCATTGTATCGATTTAGAAGAGTTGAGGGAAGTCTGGAGGGTCCGGCTGGTCGTCGCTGCCACTGCGAGCATCGATTCATCCGGGAGACGGCACGAAAAGCACTCTGAACTGGGAGGATATCCCGCGCAGTCGATCGTCGAGAGCTCCTCGACAGGCGCTGGGCGGCCGACTGCGGCTGGCGCGATGGGGCTCATGGGCCTCCGGCCGGGAGCCTGCCCGAGTGGGGGTGCCGAGAGTGATCGAGTCTCACGTCTGCGCTTGTTGGGCAGGGTTTGCTCGTGCCTATGCTGACCTTTTGCTGACCATGTCTGACGATCCGTCAGCTGCTTGGCATGGGCCACAATGGGGGTTTGAGGAAATCGGAGCGGAGAGCGGCGCCAAGCCCTCCGTACTCTCCGGCGCCCGTTGACCTGTGGTTCTGTACTGGTTGAGCCTCTGGCAGTCGTGTTGCTCAACTGTCTGGAGTCCAGGGCGCCGGTCGAATCGAAGCGGCGCTCGCACAACAGGCTCGGTTTCGCCCCCAAGCTGACGACGGTGCGCTTCGGCCGCTACTCCTTCCAGCTGTCGGAGATGCCCGGTGGGCTGCGGCCGGTACGCGACCCGGACCATGCCGAGCAGGCGTGAGGGCACCGACCCGCCTGCTCGGCGGTAACGGCCGGACCGTCAGCCCGTGACTGCCGAGAGCTCCGCCACGGCTGCCTTCAGCCTGGCGAGGTCTGGCCCATGCGCCTCAGCAATCTTCGCGCCGTTGGGGTCGGTGTTGAAGGTCGGCAGTGTCCTGACCCTTGCAGCTGCGGAAACCTCGCTCAGCTCGTCGGTGTCGGCCGTGACGAACTCGACATCGGGCGTGTCTGCCGCAAGCTGTTCGCATTTCGGTGCAACAACCTTGCTCGGCCCACTCCAGGAAGTGGTGAACATGACCACGACCTTCTTGCTGCTGCTCACCAGCTCGTCGAAACCGGCCGTACTTGTGACCGCTCTGACTGCCATGACCCGTTCCTGCCGTTTCCGGTGTGATCCACTGAAGTGGCTCTCAAGCTGCTAACGAGCTGCGACCAGCCGTGACATGCAATCAGCAAGTCCGGTCGAAGGTCGCGGTCGCACCTGCGTGGTGCGGACCGGCGCCCAGGACGTTAAGCGCCTGCCGTCGCCGGGCGCGAGGAGGCTGGTCACTGACGAACCCCGTCGTGCCGGGCTCAACCGCTCGCGTTCCGTACGCCTGGCCTGGTCGGCCTGCCCCGATCCCTGGCCCGCCGACCGGCCGTGGCCCCTTGGGGGCGTTGCACCTGGGAATCCCTGGGCGACCCTGATCTTCTAACGTCACCCAGGGCAGATCCGACCTGGCGCACCCGCCCACGCCCGGGTCGGCGAGGCCCTGGCCGGCTGACCGCCAGTCGCTCGGGCGTGGGCACGCGCCCACGCCCTTCTCCCTGGACTGGGCAGCTAGGCCCAATACCGGTGATTTAGGGTGCTTTGTGGCGTTTGGAGTGGGCCTTGGTCGGGGCGACCAGGTGCACGGTAGCCGAGTGTGGCCGGGGTGGGTTGTGGTGTTCGGTTCGTTTGAGTGCCCAGTTGGACATTTTGCGTTTGATCACGCGGGGGTTGGAGCGCAACCGCCTTGCGGGCAGGAGCCGTTCGGTGATCTCACGCATGCTCCGGGTGGTGGCCTTGGCGAGTCGGGAGGGGGGAAAGCGCCGCCTGTCCGGTGACGTGGCGGCGGACGATGCGGAGAGTGCGGGTGAAGGAGATCCGGTCCGGGTCGTGTCCGTCCCGCAGCGCGGCTTTGTGCATCAGGTCCCGCAGGGCGTGGTGGACCAGTAGGAACGCGAAGATCTCCTGCTCGACTCCGCGGGGGTGCTGCGAGCGAAGGACGAGATTGGGTCCGCCCTGGTGGGTCTTGATCTCGTCGAGGGTGCTCTCGATCTCCCACCGCTGGGCGTACAGGGCGGCGAGCTCCGCGGCCGGCGCCTCACGGGGGTCGAGGATGCTGGTGATCAGCCGGTAGACGGTGCCCTCGCCGCCGTCCTGGCCGAGTGTGTACTCGACGACCCGCACCCGTTCCGGGTCCGCCCGCCGGTGGTGGTCCCGCGCGGCGACGATCTCCGACGGGTAGGAGCCGTCCTTGAGTGGCTCGACGACCGGCAGCACGACCACGCTCCGCACCCGCCAGAGCAGCTCGGCGCCGCCCGCCTTCGCCGCCCGCCACAGATCCAGCCCGCAGAACCCGCGGTCGGCCAGCACGAGCATGCCCTCGGTCAGCGCCGGGAACAGGCCCTGGGCCAGGCCCGTTTCGTGGACGGACAGCGGCCCGACCTCGGCCGCAAACACCGCGTGCGTGCCGCATTCGACCAGCGCCGCCACCCGGGCCTGCGGGTATGCACTGCGGCCCTGACCACGACTTGTGCCCGGCCGGCCGAAGAACCCCGCGTTCCCTGCCGTGTCCGGCAGGTCGAAGACCGAACCGTCCACCGCGACCAGCCGCCACCGCCGGTAGCAGGCGCCCGGAGTCCGGGCGATCGCCACCGGCCGGCAGACCCGGGCGAACAGGGCCCGCAACGGCTCCGGGCCCAACCGCAGACGGGCCCGGCCGAACGCCGCCGTCGTCGGCACCCGCCACGCCTTCGCCCACCGGCCCTCCCGTTCCAGCCCCTGGACGAGAAGCCGGGCCACCTCCTCATAGCCCTGCCCGAAGAACAGGCACATCGCCAGGACGAAATAGACCACCACCCGCGCCGGAAGCAGCCGGTGCCGCTGCTCGACCCGACCGCACTCCGCGACCACCTCGTCGATCAACTCGGGCGGGAAAGCCCGAGTCAGAACCCCCAACGCAATCCGATCCGACAACCGGTCACCAACCGGCAACTTCACCTGTCCAGGACGTGGCACACCCCGTCCAACGACCCAGTCCCACCAAAGTCACCGGTATTGCAGCTAGTGCTCTGACCGCATAGGTCCGCCGGGTTGGCTGGCGGGCCCTTGGCCGGTTGGATGTCGCGAGACGTTCCGCTCGGAGGGGTGCGATGGCAGAGCCGGTCAGGGTCCGGAGGCTCACGGACCACGAAGGACAGCAGTTACAGAGGATCGTGCGGCGGGGCAGTACCAGCTCGGTGCGCTACCGGCGGGCGATGATGTTGCTGGCCTCGGCCGGCGGGAACCGGGTGCCGGTAATCGCCCGGCTGGTCCAGGCGGACGAGGACACGGTGCGGGATGTCATCCACCGGTTCAACGAGATCGGCCTGGCCTGCCTGGACCCTCGGTGGGCGGGAGGCCGTCCCCGCCTGCTCAGCCCTGACGACGAGGACTTCGTCGTCCAGACGGCCACCACCCGCCCGACCAAGCTCGGGCAGCCCTTCACCCGCTGGTCCATCCGCAAACTGCTCGCCTACCTGCGCCGCGTTCACGGTCGAGTGATCCGCATCGGCCGCGAGGCCCTGCGCTGCCTACTCGCCCGACGTGGCGTCACCTTCCAGCGCATTACTGACTTCGGCTCGTCAGGGTGAGGTTGGGGTGTCGAGGGGCAGGCCGGTGCCGGCTATGAAGCCGTCGAGGGTGTCGGGCCGGTACTGCAGGCGCTTGAGCCGGTTGCGCACAAGGGCCTCGAGCCGGTCCAGCGCGACCACGGCGAGATTGGCCAGGCTGCGCTTGACGTGTGCCCAGACCCACTCCACGGGGTTCAGGTCGGGCGAGTAGGCGGGAAGCAGGAACACCGTTAGCCAGGCGCGTTCGGCAATCAACCCGCGCATGGCGTGGGAGACATGGGTGTTCAGCCGGTCCCAGACCAGCACGATCGGCGCCTTGACGAGGTGGTGCACCCCGTCGATCAGAGCGATGAAGTCGCGCTCGCCCATGCTGCGGCGCTGGCCCTTGCCTGCGGGGTGGGTGCGCAGGCGGTGGCACAGCCGGGTGCGCGAGCCGGGCCGCATGGCGATCAACCCGGCCACGGACAGGCGCCCCGAGCGGCGGCCGCTGACGGTCACGACAGGGGTGCGGCCGCGTCGGCCCCAGGTGCGGCCTTTGGGCGGTCGGCGGGTGAAGCCTGCTTCGTCCTCGAAGCAGATGTAGCCCCCGCAGGCCGCCCGGGCTCTTTTACCTCCGCCCAGGTCGCCTCCTTCCACGTGGTGACGGCCTGGTCGTCGCGCTCGGCCACCCGCCGCGCGGGGACCTGCGGGCTGAAACCGAGCCGGTGCATCAGCCGCGTGGCGCCCGAGACGCTGTACGAGACGTGGAACTTCCGGCCGATCAACGTGGCCACCCGCCCGGCCGTCCACACCTGGTCCTCGACCCAGCCGTGCGCGGCCGGGCCCTGCTCCAGGTACGCGGCGAGCTTCTCCAGGCAGCGCGGCGACAGGCGGCACCGCGACCCACTCGGGCCGCGTGACACCAACGCCTCGACCCCGCCGTCGCGCCACAACTGGTGCCACTGGTACGCCGACTTCGGACTCACCCTCAGGCGCCGTGCCACCTCCGATGGCTTGACCTCCTGCCCGAACAGCTCGGCGGCCCGCATCCGCACCGTCTCCCGGCGCAGCCGTCCCACGGCGGTCAACCCGCCCCCATCCGCATATCTCACACACCACCGGATACAGCCACCACAACGAGCCCGTCAGGCAAATAGGGACAGTTCACCCTGACGAGCCGAAGTCAGTAAGACGTGGAAGGAGTCCACCGACCCCGACTACGACGCCAAGCTCGACCGGATCGAGCACGTCCTGGACCGGTTCCCCGACCGCACGTTCGCGTTCGACGAGTTCGGCCCGCTCGGCATCCGCCCCACCCCTGGCAGCTGCTGGGCCGAGCAGGGAAGGCCCGACCGGCTGCCGGCGACCTACAAGCGCACCCACGGCGTCACCTACTTCCACGGCTGCTACTCGATCGGTGACGACACTCTGTGGGGCGTCAACCGGCGCCGCAAGGGCACCACGAACACCCTCGCCGCGCTCAGGTCGATCCGGGCTGCCCGCCCGGACGGCGCCCCGGTCTACGTGATCCTCGACAATCTCTCCGCCCACAACGGCAAGAAGATCCTGCGCTGGGCGAAGAACAACAACGTCCACCTGTGCTTCACGCCCACCAACGCGTCCTGGGCGAATCCGATCGAGGCGCACTTCGGGCCGCTGCGGCAGTTCACGCTCGCCAACTCGAACCACCCGAACCACCCGGTCCAGACCCGCGCGCTGCACTCCTACCTGCGCTGGCGGAACACCAACGCCCGCCACCCCGACGTCCTGGCCGCCCAGCGCCGCGAGCGCGCCCGCATCCGCAGCGAGAAGGGCATCCGCTGGGGCGGCCGAAAGCTCCAGATCTCGGCCTGATCTGGCAATCCGTGTGGTCAGAGCGTCAAGGATGCATGCAACGCATCGAACATGTCGCGGAGTTCGGTCGCCTCGATGGGATTGATCTCCATCTGCAGGTGACACACGTCGTCGTCACCGTTGGGAGTCAGTCGCACGAAGAAGGCAAACCCGGCCCCGACGGGTACGGCGCTCAGCACCAGCGGGTTGTTGCGACCCGGGGTGACTGCCGTTGAGAATCGAGAGCCCGAGGGAGAACGCAGGTGGGAGAGCATCTGCGCGGCGAAGTCCGCGACCTCGCCCCTGGTGAGATAGGCGGTGAAGTCGGCTGACAGCGATGAGCACCAGTCCGCGGTGACCTGCCAGCTGTCCTCGCCGGCCTGCACCAGCTCCAGCCACGCTCCACCGCTGCCGAGGCGTATCTGCGGCGTTTCCATCGTCATGCCCTCCGACCCCTCACACCCTGGGCCCGCGATCTTACAGAGGAGGCTCCCCTGCAGGCCGCCATCCCTCAACCCGGCGAACGTATGCGGTCAGAGCACTAGTCACCAAGCGAGCCAGGTTCGCGCCGACTGGGAAGGGAGCGAGCCGGCTCGCCGACCAGAGGTCGTCGATGACGAGCAGGGTGGGCTCACGCTCGCACAGCAGCTCTCCGAGCGCAAAGCCAGCCGCTTCTGGGTCGGTCAGGGTCGGCCGCTGACCGCCCACCAACTCACTGAGGTCGTTGATCTTGTCGGCAAGCACCGGGTCGGGGACGCTCTCGCCCAGCGTCACCCACAGGACACCGCCGGGGAAAACCGCCCGTACGCGGGAGCAGGCCTGCACGGCGAGCGTCGTCTTACCGAAGCCGCCAGAGCCAATCACGCCGACATCCGCTCCGCCCGGCAGAAGCAGGCTGGCCAGCCGGTCGGAGAGCTCCGCCCGTTCGACGAGTCTGCGGGTCGGCGCCGGTGCCATCCAAACGCTACGACGCACGTCACGTCCGGCGCCGAGGTAGATGGTGCCGGCCTGGATGACGGGCCCGTGGACGGTGGTCCCGCTCATGTCGTTGCGGGTCGAAGTCCCGTCGCTCATAGGATCAGTATCGCGGAGCAGCCGGAACACGTTCGCCAGTGGTCGGAGCCGTCGTTGATGGAGTGGCAGTGTGCGCTGACGTCTGACCAGGACGAAGTCTGCATGCATCCCGCAATACCTCAGGTCAGCGGGATCCCCAGGGTAGCCTTGCGGCGCTGTGGGTGGGTCGGCTCCGCCGAGCTTTCAGCGATGTGTCCAGATGATCCATGTTGTCGGCGCGTGCTGTCGACGATGTGCCTGTCCCTACCTCAAGGCGAGTGTGTTGCGCTGCACGATCTCCGATGACAACCCGAACGCCCCGCGACGACCCCCATCCAGGAGGCGCGGTTCAACTACCGGGATACTGATCTGGTGTCGATGGCTGGATGCCAAGCGGGAACCGTATGAGGTGAGGAATCCCTCGGCCATCGACGGGCTGGCGAAGGCCTCGTGATCAACGCATCCATCAGGCCCTGGGAGAACCCGGAGGCCACCCAGCCCCGGAACCGGGAGTGCACCGTCGCCCAGGCCCCGTAGCGTTCACGGACGGCCCGCCATCCTCTGTCGGTTTGGGACTCCCGCAACGCCCCTGTTGAACTGGTCCCGCACCCGCCTCGGCAAGGGCCCGGTGGCAGCCACCGGTACATGTGGTTCGATCAACAAAGGCTTCCGATCCCCGCCCTCGACCGCTCGGGCCAGTGATCTGCGAGGTGCTCCCGGCTGCCCCATCAGCCGGGGTGGGGAACAGATCCAAATCAAGAAATCCGACAATAATCCGCAGGCGCGAACCCTCGAGAAGGGCCAGGTCTACCATCTGCCTCGGATGCCAGAGTGTTCCGCCCAACCCAGACCGGCAGAACACTCTGGCACACTACCTGACCTGCGGCGAAGCATCCCAGACTCACGAAAATGGTGTTGCCCGTGGATGACGCGTGGTTCTGTCGCTGTGCTGGACCGGTTGGCTTCCGTAAGTTGGGGGCGGAATTCTTGAGATGCTACAAGCCCAGTTCCTCACAGCTGAAGCAGAGCGACGGTCTCGGGTTGAGACGAGCAGGAGGATCCGGTCAGTGTTATCGCACTTGCGGACGGTCGAGCGGTCTAGATTCAGGTGTCGGGCGATCGCGCTGATCGTCCAGTGATGCTCCAGCCGCCGGTGTACCTCGGCATACCAGTTGCAGCGACGATCGACCGTCCCGGTCTGCGCGGCGATCTGGAGGCGAACCCCGATGATCACTGCCGGGCTGGGGCGGCCAGCACGCGGGCGGTGCCGTCGTCGCAGCCGGTGGCGATCCACTTCTCATCGGAGCTGAACGTCACGGCGCCCACAGCACCATCGTGCGCCACACGCAGAACCTCGGCGCCCGTGGCCGTGGCGAACACCCGGGCCGTACCGTCGGCGCCGCCGGTCGCCAGCCACCTCCCGTGCGAGCTGAACGCGACCGCCCGTACCACCCCGTCGTGCGCCAGCCGAAACAGCTCAGCACCCGTCCGCGTGTCGAACACCCGGGCCGTCTCATCAGCACTGGCGGTCGCGAGCAACGCCCCGTCGAAGCTGAACACGACCGCCCGCACCGCGCCCTCGTGCGCCAGCCGAAACAGCTCAGCACCCGTCCGCGCGTCGAACACCCGCGCCGTCTCATCAGCACTGGCGGTCGCGAGCAACGCCCCGTCGAAGCTGAACACCACTGCCCGCACCGCGCCCTCGTGCACCAGCTCCGCGTTCCTCGCCCCTGTCCGGGCGTTGAAGATTCCCGCGGTGCCGTCCGCGGAGCCGGTCGCCAGCCGCTTGCCATCCCTGCTGTACGCGACCGTCTCGACCTCGCCGTTGTGCACCAGCTTGAAGCGCTGCGAGCCGGTCGTGGCATCGAACAGGCGGGCCGTGCCGTCGGCGCTGCCCGTCGCGAGGGACAGTCCGTCCTCGCTGAAGGCCAGCGTTCCGACCGCCCCGTCGTGCTGAAGTTGCCGTGCGTCGGCGCCGGTCTCGGCGTCGCAGAGCCGGACAACGCCGTCACGGCCGCCGCCGGCGATCCGGCGCAGCGGCGTGTCGTACGCCACCGTGAGCACGGGGCCGTTATGCGCCTGGCGGACGAGTTCGCCACCGGTGTCGGCGTCGAAGACCCGGGCCGTATCGTCGTCGCTGGCGGTCGCCACCCGACGTCCGTCCTCACTGAAGGAGACCGCGTTCACCGGACCGCCGTGGGTCAACCGGCTGCGCTCCTGCACGACGTCGGGGTCGAAGATGCGAACCGTTCCTTGGACCGCGCTGGCAACCAGCCTGCCGTTCGGGCTGAATTTCGCATCTGCGCAGTCACCCAACAGGCAGAGCTTGGTACCGCTGCCTGCGTCGAAGACGACCCCGCCGCTCTCCTGTTCCGGCTCGGCCCCGAGGACCCACCTGTCCGAGGCCGTGGCAACCCACCGGCCGTCCCGACTGAAGGCCACGCTGTAGATGTCGCGGCCTGCGTGCTTGACCCGGCAGTGCTCCACGCCGCTCGCCGCATCGAAGACCCGGGCCAAGGAGTCCGCACCACCCGTCACCACCCGTTCGCTGTCGGGGCTGAAGGCAACCGCGGCCGTCCGAAAGACGATGACGGTGGCCGAGGGCGGGATCAACCGCGTCCGGAGGGCACCGGTGTCCGCGTCGAGGACCGCCGCGCTCCCGTCCTCGCACTCGGTGGCGATCCATCTCTTGTCGGGGCTCCATGCCAGGGAGGTGACGGAACCGCTCTGAGGGGCGGAGCGGCTCAGCTCGGCGCCGCTCTGGGCGTCGAACACCCTTACCCCGCCCAGATCTGGCGGCGGGGGGAAGAAGCCGCTGCCGCTGCCAACGGCCAGCCGCCGCGAGTCGGGGCTCCAGGCCAGAGTCTTGACCACCTCCTGGGGAGAGCTGGGAGCGGGAAGTCCCAACCGAAGGCCACCGGTGGCCGCGTCGAACACCAGGACCACCTCGCTTGACCCCGTTGCCAGCCAGCTGCTGTCCCAGCTCCAGCTGACCGATGCACCACTCGCGACCAAGCGGTAACGCAGTACCCCCGTGGCCGCATCGAAGACCATCGACATCCCTGAGCCGAAGCCGGCCGCCACCCATTTCCCGTCGGGGCTGTAGGCGAGCGAGCGTGGGACTTCATCGACGGTGATCCGACAGCGCTCGATGCCCGTGCGCGCTTCGGAGACCCGGATGTGCTCTCCGAGGTACGTCGCAACCCACCGGCTGTCGGGGCTCCACGACACCTTGGGCATGACGGTCGCACCCTTCGCTTGCAGGGAACTGACCAACCGGGCCATCCGTGTCATGACTCGCTCCTGACCTCGCGGTCGCCGCCGATGACCACCGGCGCAAGTCCGACCCCCTTGACCATGATGGCGACGGTGCTCTCGACGCCCTTCTCGCACATGAGCACCCGGCTGTACCCCCCGTCGTAGCGGCTGAGGACCGTGCCACCGTCCCGGCAGGGGTAGCGGACCCCGTCCGGGGAGGTCTGCTGCTTCTCCTCCCGGCCCGGACGGAACGGACAGCCGCTGGACTTGAAGAGCACGTCGTCCGGGCGGAACGGTCCGAGGAACTCCCCGTTGCGGTCCAGGGGGTAGACCGTGATCTCGGTGAGCAGCCGTCCGCGCGAGGAGGTCGTCGAGCCGACGATCACCTGGGACTTGTCGGGGTCGGGGGTGATGCCCACCCACTTGGAGACGGTGAGGACCCGTGAGAAGCGGCTGCCGTCCTGAAGCCGTCCCTCGACGTTGACCCGCCAGGTGTACGTGCCCTCCTTGTCCAGCTCGACATACCGGTTGGCGAAGTCGCCGTTGCCGGCCGGGCCGTCGTGGTGTTCGCCGTCGTCGAACAGCCGGTCGGAGCCGTCCTCGAAGATCGCGGACGGCTCGACGACGGGCAGCCCGCCCGGCAGTTCGTGGCGGCGCAGCAGCTCCGTCAGCATCGCCGCCTTGGGTGCGTGCGGGTCTGGCGGCCGTGGCGGGGAGACCTTGAACGTGGTGCCGTTCCTGGCCAGGAAGGTGCCCAGTGACTCCTTCGGTCGGGTGAGCTCCACGGTCACGGAAGCGTTCGTGACCGGGTCGTCGCCCGCACGCAGACGGGCGGTGATCACCATCGGATCGCCGGTACCGTACGTGTCGCGGTCGAACACGACGTCCACCCGAACGAAGAGGTCCACGAAAACCAACAGGTCGGTGTCCGGGAGAGGCAGGTCCGCTCCGGCACTGTCCACATGGACGATCCGCCATTCGGTGCCCGGGACGGAGTCCTCATCGGTGCCGAAGAGCATGGTGAGGTCGACCGAGGCGAGGCCGTGCGTGGGGCACCGCTGGACGGCGGCGGCAACCGGGGTGAAGGAGGCGCCGGAGCCCTGGGTCCGCCAGGCCAGTTCGACGGTGTCGGCCGGGTCGTTCCACAGGACGGCGACCGCCAGCCGGCTCACCCGGGGGTCGAGGCTGACCACGCGCTCCGTCAGCCCGGTGCCCGGATCCGGCGCGACCCGTTGGGTGGACTGGGAGAAGCTGACCATCTGCGCCATCGCGTCCGCGACCTCGGACACCTTGACGACGTGCCGGTACACACCCTGGGACTGGGTGGCGAGGGTGTCGAGGACGTCCTCCTGCACGGTGGGCCCGAGACCGATGGTGTAGAGGGAGAGGTCCTGGTTCACCCGTTGCCGGGCCGCCCCCGTCTGGCGGGCCACGCCGAACTGCTGGATCCCCGAGACGCCGGGCGGGATCGGGGTGGAAGCGGCCACCCGCACCGAGCCGCTGTTCTCGTAGCCGTCGGTCAGCAGGACCACGGTGTACTTCGGATTGCCCCCGGCGGGCAGTACGGCCAGGTCGTCGATGGCCCGGATCAGGCCGTCACCGATCGGCGTGCAGGAGCCGGGCGGCCCGAAGTCGACCTGGCAGACCATGCCGGCTACAGAACCGGGGTCGGACGGCGCGAGTACGGGCTGGATGATCGGATCGGCGACCGGGTGCCAGGTACAGGACGGGTCCTCGAACACCAGCTGTTCGATCCGGTCGGCCGGGTTCACCCCCGCCCGCATGACCGCGAACAGGTCGCCGAGGATCCGGGCGGCGGTTTTCGCGTTCTCCCAGCGGTCGCCTTGCATGCTCCCCGAGCGATCCAGGACGAGCGCCAAGTGCTGCGGCCTGGCCTTGATCGTCAGCGGCTGCGGCGGCGCGGTGTTGTTGAGCGTCCCGACCGGTCCCGCGCAGCCGGTCTCGAACCAGACCTCCTGGGACACCGCGATGCCCTTCTCCACGTAGACCCCGGGCGTGGTGAACACACCTTGCGGTCCGGCCGAACAGGTCGTGGGGAAGGACGGGATCGCCAGACCCCCGGTCTTGCTCCACGTGCGCGCGACGGCGGGGACCGGGCTGCCGACCACGGTCGGTGCGGCCGCCGTGCCCACCGCCGCCGCGGCCGTGAGGGTGACCTGTGTCCCTTCGGATACCGCTCCGACCGTCAGGCCGGGTGCGGTGATGGTGAAGTCCGCCACCGGGTCGCACATGATCCGGGTGACAGTCGGGTCGGCCGGCGTGTTGTCGCCCTGGGTGAACTGCCACACCGGCTGCGGAGCCGTGGCCTCGCCGCGTACCGACCAGGTCTCGCCCGACACCGCTCCGGCGGTGGCCCGGATCTCGATCCCCAGCACGAGATCGGTTCCGTCGGTGGTGGTGTCGGCCACGATCCGGCGCTGGGCGAACGTCGTACTGTCGTTGACCGGGCCGGGCAGCAACGGAAGCGACACGTTGCCGCGGACCAGGTTGACCTGGGCGTCCGCGGCGGCCGGCAGACGCACCTCGACGACCGGGAAGGGTGTGGTGATGCCGACGTCGAGCGTGAGGTCGGCGACCAGCGCCTTGGCGTCGTGGACGGTGTAGACCGGTGATCCGGTGGAAACGGGACTGATTCTCGGCGCTGCCATCGTTGCTCTCTCCTGTGGGCGTGGACGGCTGGTCAGACTGCCGTGACCAGTCGCTTGTAGTACACGTTCGTGACCCCGGCTCGGTCACTGGCCCAGAAGATCCAGAGCGCGTTGTCCGGTGCGACCAGTGCGAACGGTGCACTGTCGTCTCCCGGCGAGGTGACCAGCTGCCGTAGCGGTCCCCAGACCTCGCTGACTGGATCACGGCGCATCACCACCAGGTCGGCGCTGCCGACGTTCCCCCGGCCACAGAAGAGCCAAGTCGCTCCGTCGGCGTCCTCCACGGCGCACGGACCGAACGCGCCGCCGGCCGGCATCGGAATCGTCTCGTCCTGCTCCCAGGCACCGTTTCGGAACCGACGGGCGTGCAGCTGGGTGGCCGATGACCAGGAGACCCACACATCGCCGCTACGGTTGCACAGCACGAACGGCGCCTGGGCGGCCATGACGCTGCCACTGCCAAAGGTCTCCTCGTGATCCACGACGCCCGTGGCCGGGTCGAGCCGTAGGGCCCGGATCCCGGGTCCGGTGAGGAAAGCCACCCAGAGCCGGCCCGTGGGATCGACCGCAGCGTGGAGGTCGGGAGTGGAGGCGGGGGCCACCGACAGCTCGATCGGTCCCGCGGTGTCGACCCAGGTGCTGCTGGTGTGCTGCCAACGGCGGTACTGCCAGCGCTTGGTCGTCGACTGGTGGAGGAGGACGGTCACCAGGGCGCCGGTCAGTGCCAGGAACGGCGCGCCCTCACCGACCCCGGCGGTCGCCGCCACGGAAATCTCGTGGACGTCTTCGCCCGCGAGTGCGCCGAACGGCGCGCGTTTCATGTAGACGTCGGCGCTGCCGACGAGTCCCGACTGGTAGGCGACCAGGAGGTCGCCGCCGGGCAGCAGCACTGCGTGCGGCTTCGTCCGGGAGCCGCCGGTGGTGATCGGCCGTGGGGCGGCGAAACCGCCGCGGACATCGGCCAGGTCCATCCGGGTGGCGAAGATCTGGTCCTGCCCGCCCGTCTGCTGGCCGGACCAGAAGGCCAGCAGGCCGTTGCTCCCGTCGTTCAGAAAGGCTCGGGTGGGTACCTGCGGCGTCACGGACGCGGCGACCGGGGCGTCGGGTGTTGCGGGCAGCTCTCCCCGCAACAGGGCGTTGACCGCGTCCCGCAGGCTGATCGGAGGCCGCCCTCGTCCCCGCCGGTACTCCGCCGGGTCCGTACCCAGCACGTCCTCGACCAGGGTGGCGGGTGGCACCAGCAGACGTCGCTCCCGGCCGTCGGTCACATCACTCGGCTGCACCAGCGGGTCGCCCTCGCGGCGCTTGATCGTGGCCAAGGGCGTGTACGCGTGCGCCGGGTCGAAGTCGTCCTCGTCGGCCTTGGGCACCCGGGTGCCGGCCCGTGCCCGGACCACCCACTCGCGCTTGTACCGGGCGCAGCTCTCGGTGCCCAGCCCGACCGAGACCAGCCTGGGGTCCTCGGCCGGGGTCACCAGGCGTTCCCACACGTCGAGGTAGACGAGGATCACCGGGTCGGTGATCGATTCGAGTCTCCCGATCATCGGAACGCGCAGGTGCGCGGCCAGTTGGACGGCGGACTCCCCTTGACTCTCGTGCAGGGGCTGCGCGGCGAAGTGCACGTCCTGCTCGATCATCACGTCCATGCCCTGGACCAGGCACCGTCCGATCCGATGGAGTGCGTCCGGGGCTCCGTCGAACCCGGCCCGGATCTCGAAGTCGTTCGGCGACCCGGTACCGACGATCCGGAAGCCGCCGTTGCCCTCCGGCACGCCGTCTCCCACGAACCACTTGAGGAACGCCCGCAGTTCGAACTTCTGGATGTCCTCCCGCTCGTTGACGTCGGCGTCCACGATCGGGACGCCCTGCTGCAGCCGGACTCTGACGTACCGGCGCAACGGGTCGAAGGTGTCGTCCGAGATCACTGCCATGGTGTTCCACCTGCTGTTCAGAGGACGAGATCGTTCAGAGGACGAGCCGGATGGTGCGTTTGAGCGTGCTGAGGGGATCTCTGGGAATGGCTGGATGGATCACGTAGTCGATCAGGACGGTCTTTCCGTCGAGGTTGCCGACGAGGCCGAACTCGCGCAGTGTGCCGTCCGTGTGGTGCGTGTCCGGCCAGGGCGGCTGGCCGGGACCGAGCGTGGCCACGATCTGCAGTTGGTTGGTGGGTTCGGGACTGATCTCGGTCCCGGCGAGATAGTCGATCTGCAAGCCGTCGGCCGCGACGGTGAAGGGGTTCGGGTCCGCGAGCTCGATCTGGCCGGGCAGGGCGGGCGGTGCTCCTGGCGACCGGTCCCAGGAGTCCTGGCCCTTGCCCACCTGTAGTCCGGTGATGCCCTGCGTCGTGGTGGAGCCGCTGTGCAGAAATCCGCACAACAGGCGCCGGCAGTCCGTGACGATCGTGTTGCTGCGCACGCCGCTGTCCCACACGACCTGTCCGAACCGGTCGAGCAGGACGTCCCGGTACTCACCGATGAGTGGTGCGGCGGGCGATTGCCCGGTCGTCGTCATATCCGTTCCTCCGGTCACTCGGGGGGTGGGAACCAGGCTCGCCGGCGCAGGCTGGTGAGGTCGGCAGGGTCCGCCGAGACGTGCCCGGGCGTGGTGGCCAGCAACGGGACCCAGCCGGGCAGCGCCGCCTCGGTGGCGTCCTCCGGTCCGGTGATGACTTCGAGGCTGGCGAAGTCGTCCTGGTAGGACTCGGTGATGTCGCGGCCCGGAGGATACGCGTACTCGGTGGTCGTCCGGGGCGCGAACACCAGCACGGCACGGGTGCCGATCGGCAGGAATCTCTTCAGCAGGGGCCGCAGCTGCTCCTCCATCTGCCCGGACAGCGCGGAGCCCGGGACGAACGGGCTGAGGAACAACGCGAGCGTGCCCCGGGTGTACAGGTCGTGGTCGTCCAGCTCCTCGCCGGGCGCCACCCCCTGGGGTCTGCACGGGGTGTACGCGAGCATGTCGTCCCACTGTTTGCGCCGCCCGTTGCGGTCCGCCGCGGCCGGGGTGACCGTGGTGCTTCCGGCGTACCTGCGGAGCGTGCCCGTGTCGGCCGCACTCACGCTGGTCGGCGCCCCACCCCGATCAGGCACGGCGCCGGGTGCGGAGGTGACCCGGTTGTCCGGCTCGGCCACCTGACGGGAGGCCAGGCCCGAGAGCGAGACACCCCGGTCGCTGCGGAAGAGCAGCCAGTCGCTGCCGTCGGGGGCCGTCACCGGGACCGGCGAGCAGTCCTCCGCCGGCCCGGTGAGGACCGGGACCGGGACCGTGGCGACACCAGCCGGTGTGAGGTCGACGGCCCACACGTCCGACTCGCCCAGCCGATCGGAGCGGAAGTACACCCGCAGACCGCCGCCGGGCAGGTGAACCGGGGCCGGCTCACGGTCGGCCGACCGCCCCTTCGGCAGGGGCGACGTCACCGGTGTCTCCGCCTCCCAGTCACCCGTGGCCAGGTCCAGCACCCGGCGCATCAGGATCCACACGTCGTCGCGCGCGTCGGTGCCTTCCCGGCGCGACCAGAACAGCCACAGTTTGCCTCCTCCCGCGTCCGGAACGACGATCGCGGCCGGTTCCCGGTTGCCTCCCCCGCCGGCCGCGAGGTCGTCCGGGGCGGTCCAGGCGGTACCGTCCCATCGTGCGGTCACGATCCTCCAGCGAGCCCCGTCATGTGCGCTCCAGAACAGCCGGACGTGGTGCGGCCCGTCGACCGCTGCGAACGGGTCCGACACCCACCCCGGACCGGTCAGGTCCTCGGAGGGCGACCAGTCCAGACCGTCGCCCCACGAACCCGGGCCGGAGGTGTTGCCCGGGCCGAAGCCGAGTGCCCCGGCGGCGTCGGAGGCGTCCAGCTCGATCTCCAACCGCTGATCGCCACCGGTGTCCCCGGTCGAGAGTTCGACGGTGCCGTCGGGTTCCGCGGTCGCTGCGACGCCGGTGAGCCGGGCGGTGAGTAGGGCCGCCATCGTCACCGGGTCGGCCCTCCCCTGGTCCGGGACGTCCGCTGCGGTGAACCGAACACCCTGTCGACGGTGCCGGGTCCGGACCACCAGGTGGGCCCCGGGCCGGATCGCGAACGGCCCGGCGTGTCCGGACCGGATCCTGGCGGGCTCCGGTTCACGGGCGGTCGCGACGGCGAACCGAATGCGCGCGTCCACGGTGCCCGGCCGGTCGATCCAGGCCACGAAGAGCCGTCGGTCGGGCAGTTCGGCTCCGGCCGGGTGGGCGGCCGGCTCGGGACCGGTGGGCACCGGGCTCGACTCGCCCCAGAACCCGTGGCGATAGGTCTTGATCCGAACGGCACTCGGGCTCCCGGCGACTTCCGTCGTCCCGTAGCAGAGCCTGAGCCGGTCGGTGCCGAAGACACTCAGCCGTCCTGCCGGGGCGCTCTCCAACGTCACCAGGCTGGCCAGGGACTCCTCCACCCGCACCACCGAGCCCGTGCCCACGGTGTTCGACGTGAGCACCAGCCGCCCGCCCGCCTCGGCGGCGGTGACCTCGGACAAGGTCCGGTTGAGCACGGCGGAGATCTCCTGCGCCGTGGCGACGGCCATGACGGCGAAATCGTCCGGCGCGAAGACCACCTTGACGGGGACCCGGTCGTCGGCGGTGACGGTGAGCTGCATGCCGGGACGCAGGGCGAACGGGCCGGCGCCACCGGTGAGTGCCGCCGCGGTCCGGTCCGCCCCGGTCGCCACCGCGTTGTCGCTGCCGAACCCGAGCAGTGGACCGGCGTCGTCGGTACCGCGCGGCCCGACGGGCGGAGCCGTCACGGCGTACACGTTGAACTGCGGTGCCACGTTGGAGCGGGCGATAGACTGGGCCATCTCCGCGACCTGCACGTACCAGCGGGTGTACCGGTTTACGATGGCCCGGAGGTTCGGCACCGTGCCGACGCCGCGGTACAGGTACGGTGCCGCCGCGATCTCGCTGCGCTGCACGTGGACCGGTACGGTCCGGTTCAGCTCCCAGCCGATCAGGCGGGCGAGCGGGGTGAGGAACTCCGGGCGCACGGTGTCGAGGTCGTGGAGCTGGACCAGCCCCTCGGCGAGACTGCGGGTCAGGTCGAGTGCGGCGCCGGCCACCGAGAGGAACCGGTACAGCTGGCCACGGCCGCGCAGCCCTTCCGGAAGCGCGGCCAGCGCGACGACGACCGCCGGCGGAGCGTCCGCGAGCTCCGTTGTCGACAGGGGCAGGTCGAGTCTGCGGTGCACGGCGGGCAGCAGCGCGTAGAGGGCGTCGCCGAGCCTGTGCTCCGCCGTGCCGGCGAAGGCGGCAGCGCGGGAGCCGTCGTCGGCCCACGACGCCGGCGGCGTGCCGGAGTCCAGCGTGAAGACGGTGTAGTAGTGCGTGGTGAGCGGCCGAACGCCGCGGTCGGAGAACGCCGAGACCACCGGCCCGTGGTAGACCGGCTCCCCGTCGAGCGGGTCGAGCGCGAAGGTCCGCTCGCGGCGGACCACCCGGATCCCGGCGAACGGAGGTCCGCCTACGAACGCCTGGGCCGACGGATTCCGCCAGGACAGCTCGATGCGCCCGCCCTCCAGGTGGGGGACGGCACGGAGGTCGGTCACCGTTCTCACGGGACACCGCCTTCGATGATGGTGAAGATCACCGGCCGGGCCGACAGGTCGAAGCCGGCGGCGCGCGGTGGCGCGTCCCGGTAGCCGGGGCGGGGCAGTTCGAACGGCTTCGGGGTGATGACGCCGCTTGACTCCACATCGGGTCGCTCCACGATGTCGGCGGGCAGGCCGGGTTTGCGGCCGAACTTGACAACGGTCAACGACGCCACCTGCTCAAGGTCCTGGATCAGGTCGTAAACCCGGCTCAGGTAGACCGCCTGCCCGAAGTCGATGTTGTCGAAGGCCAGATAGGACGCGATCGCCTCCTCCACGGCCGTTCTGACCGCCTCCCGCGCGAAGTACGGCTGGGCCCGGATCACCGCGCCGAGGTAGATGTCACAGGGCGCGGGACTCACCACCGAGAGGGACACCGTCGCCATCCGGTGCCGTTCGAAGTGGGCCAGCAGGTCGCGTCGGAGTGTCTCCGAGGGCGGGGCGACCTGTCCGGCCGGAGCCACGTAGAGCTTGATGTCGTTCCAGCTGGTCGCCACCGCCTTGACCTTGCCGACGCCGGGGACCTGCCGGGCGACGTCCATATGGTCGTCGAGGGTGACCGCGCGCTCCTGTGCACGGAACAGCCGTGGTGCCAGCGCACGGGCCCGGCCCAGGTCCTCGCCGTCCGTCCCGCCCGAGGCCGGCCGGAGGTTGACCGCTTCGACGATGTCCGGCAGTGAGGAGGTGAACACCAGGTTCGCCGCCACATTGCCCTCCCGGCCTCCGCCGATCCGGTAGGTGGCCTTGATCCGTACGGAGTCGGAGGCGTCCGTCCGCGGCAGCACCGTGCCGTTGACCCCGTCACCGAACCGGATCGCGGCCCGGCCGTCGGCGTCCCGTCTGGTCACGAAGTGCCGGTCGGCGGGCGTGCTGGTGGCCAACGTGGCCACCTCCGTCCAGCGCGTCGCCCCACCGGGCTCGCTCACCGTCACCGAGACCGAGCCGCGGATGACCGGCCGCTTCTCCAGCGGATGGATCTGGTTCGCGCTGCCGTCCGAGAGGCCGAGGAGCTCCTCCTCGACGGTGAGGCCCTCGACCACCGGCAACGGGAAGAATCGCCGCAGCCCGTCGGCGTCCTCGGGAGGCAGCCGGTCGATGAGCACGTCCGCCGTGGTCTCGAAGCCGAGTTGCCGCCCGCCTGGTTCCGAGACGGTGAATCGGGTGCGGGCGGGAACCGTGAAGGGCAACGGGACGGCGGCCGCGAGGGCGATCTCCAGATCTGCGGTGGCCGGTGCCGGAGGCGAAAGTTCATAGCCGATCAGCCGGAGCAGTTGGACCAGCGCATCCGGCTCGTCAGCAGTCTCCGGCAGCAGGTTGGCGGCGATCCGGGTCTGGTAGTAGAGGGTGAGGTCCGCGGCGTACGCGAAGAGCTCGATGAGCAGGACGCCGAGGTCGCCCTCGCTCTGGTCGGTCCACTCCGGCAACCGCTCTCTGGCCAGCTCCAGCATGGACGCCCGCAGGGCGTCGTAGCCGATATTGGTGTAGTCGAGGGGCAATCCCGTCATGGCCGCTCCCCCGCCGGCTGTAGCGCCACGGTGAGCCGCCGAACCGCGTCGCGCGGATGAACCGTGTACTCCAGGGTGACGATCAGCTCCGCGCCGTCCGCGGACACGGTGACCGGGACGGTCAGCCGCACGTGGGGCATGTAGCGGCGCAGGGACTGCTCGATGTCGTGCCGCAGCAGCGCGTGCATCGGCGCCGCGTTCGGCTCCTGCAGCCGATGCCGGATCCCGGCGCCGTAGGTGCGGAGCATGGCCCGCTCACCGGTGCCGCTGGCCAGCAGGTGCCGCAGATCGGCCTCGACCTTGGCGAAGTCCTCGGCCCGCTCGACCCCGCCGCCGGTCCGGATCCGGAAGGGGAATCCCCATCCCATCAGGCGGTCGGTCATGCGATCCGCCCTTTCAGCGCGGACGGCGCGGCCGCCGGCGCGGGAACCGCACTCAGAGCCGCCTTCAGGGCGGCCTCGGCCGGTGTGGCGGCGGCCCAACCGTCGATGGCCGTGGCCACCCCGTCGATCCATCTCTGTACGTCCCGGATCCACTGCCAGAACGCGGCGTCGGCCACCGCGTCGGAGGCCGTCTCGGCATCCGCCGTGAGCGTGCGGTAGACGGCGAGGCCGAGTGCGTCGAGGTTCGCCCGGACCTGAGGGAGGTCGACGTTGTCCCCGGCGATGGGGCGCATGGCCTCGACGAACCGCTCCGCGGTGCTGCCCTGGTCCGCTCCGATCCCCATGACCGCTCCTCACGCCATCACTTGGGTATTGGTGGTCACGGTCATCACCACGGGCGCCCCGAGATTGCCGATGCCCGAGTCGCCCAGCCGGATCACCGGGCTGGATCCCGGGCCGAGCCTGACCAGCGAGCCCTTCACCTCGACCACCCCCGTGCCGCCGTCGACCGTGGTGGAGCCGGCGGTCATCTCGATGCCGGCACCGGTGGCGAGTTCGGCCCGGATTCCCTCGGCCCCGATGGTGATGCGGTGGCCGTGGAGTCCGTCCTCGACCGTGATGCCGTCGGCGTCGAGGGTCAGCACGTGCCGGTGCGCACCATCGGTGATGCGGACCTTCTCCTCTCCGCTCGTGTCATCGAGGAGCAGCAGGTGCCCGGCCGCCGACCGGACCGCGCGGGACCGCGGCGGATCGGCCCGCACCTCCTGGGGCCACTCACCAGCAACGAACTGGACCCCGGTCCACAACGGCAAGCCGGGGTCCCCGCCTTCGAACTCGACCCAGACCTTCGTCCCGACCTCCGGTACGAAGTAGTAGCCGTACGGCAGAGCGGGACGCGCCGGCATGAGTTCGCCGGGCGGGAAGATCGCCGGGACGGACACCTTGACCTGGCCGAGGCCTGCCTCGTCACGGTTGTCCTTCACGATCCCCGTGTACTTCCCGAAGTACTGGTCCGGCACTTCCTCCTCCTTTCAGCGCGCGCACTTGAAGTCGGTCCGGTATCCCCCGTTGTCCACCTTGTGGGTGACCGAGGAGACGTACCATTCACCGTTGAAGCGGTCGTTGACGCCGTGCACGATCACGTTCGACTTCGCGCGGAGCCAGATCGTGCCGGCGGTGCTGCCGCTCGCGGACATGCCGAGCCGCCGTGATTCGAGGGAGTCGTTGGCCGCCTCCAGCTCCCCCTGGTCCGGCACCACCAGGCCGACGGTGACCTGCCGGGCGGACAGTTGCCGCTGCAGCTCACGCTTGCGCTGGACGCCCCGCTCGTAGAGGCTCCGCAGTCTGTCCTGATCCGCGGCGTTCGCCCGGGACAGGCGAGCCTCATCCAGTTCCCAGACCACGACGTCGGCCGGGGCCTTGGGCTGCGAGGAGACCTGCCGGCCGTGCTGGTCGATGTCGGTGGTCTCCTTGAGCCGGTCGATGTAGCTGCTGTCGAAGCTGGGCGAGAAGGCGATCAGGTTGCTGTCGGGGCCCTCGCGGTACCGCAGGACCAGCGTGTCCGGTCGGCGCAGCCGCACCACACGACGCTCGGGGATGAAGTAGAGGACCTCGCGCTCCGCGTCGTCCAGCTCGACGAAGCACTTGGCGTGGTAGTTCTGCGCCAGTTCCTGCAGGAAGGCGAGGTCGGTCTTGCCGTCCTGGGTGATCGGCCGGCTCTTGATCACGGGATCCGGTGCGAGGGACGCCTCCACCCGGGCGAAGCCGTACGGGCCGGCCACGGCCCGCACGATGTCGGTGACCGTGCGGTCGCGCCACACCTTCTTGCGTTCGACCAGGCCCATGTGGATGGACCGGTCCTCGCCCTTGAGCGAGACGGACGGCACCCCGTTGTCCGGGTAGCCGACCTCGACCTTGGTGATGGTGGCACGGATGAGCATCGCGTGCTGGTCCGGATCCGCGTAGCCGAGGTCGACCTCGGCCACGCTGCCCTCGAACAGGCCGTCGGCGTAGACCAACAGGGGATCGGACAGCGAGATGCTGACGCTGTCGGCCTGCCGGTCGTCCTCGGTCACCGAGACCGAGTCCACCCAACCGGTGATGTCCTGGCCTTCGAGCCGGACGTTGAGGTACGGAACCCGGGTCCCCATCTCAGAACTCCCTGGCCCGGGTCGTACGGGTGGCCGGCCCCTGGTCGGGCATGTCCAGTACGTCACTGGCGCGAAGATCCAGCGGGTACACGGCCGGGTTGGCGTCGAGGATGCGCCACCACAGGCCTTCCGCACCGTAGAAGCGACGGGCCAGCAGATCGACGCCCTCGCCTTCAGCCAACCGGTGCGGGCGCACCGGGCCGCTCGGGGGCCGGGTCAGCCGGAGGGCGACCACCAGCCTCGACGAACCGTCGGGCGCGGTCACAGTCAGGGTCGCAAGTCCCGCGAAGCGGGACCCTGGGCTCGGCGTCATCAGCCGATCCCCCTCAGCGGCACGGTACTCGGACCGTCGTCATCCGGCGTCCGCTCGACGAGCGTCACGGAGACGTCCGCGCGCAGCGGAGCAAGCTCGGGGGTGAACAGCAACTCGGTGATGCCGATCTCGGTGACGACGCAGTCGATGGTGCGATCGCCGAATCCGAAGACGCAGTCCGGCGGGGACGCGAACCGCGTCGTGCCCCCGTACAGCCCGGTGAAACTGCCGCCGGCGTTCTGCCAGTCGGGGGTCCGCGGCCACACCAGGGCCCGGAACTTGTTCAGCTCGGGCGCGATGCTGCCTCCGGGGCCCTTGCTGATCGGGATCTGCTCGTCCGCCGGACCGGCGAACAACCCGTCGACCCGGACGGTGAAGCTGATGGTGCGGTCGCCGCCCTGGCTGTACTGCCGCAGGGGCAGCAACCGGCCGGGCGCGTTCAGCGTGGCGTAGTTCACGGTCCGCTTGTCCGACAACTGCGTCGGGTTGTACTGGAACTCGATCAGCACGTCGGGCACTCCCGGGTCGGGCACCGTGCCGAGCAGGAAGCCCCGGACCGGATTCTTGAGCGTCAGCATCAGCCTCACCTTCGCCTTCAGGCCGGTGCAGGGGCGCGTGTCCCCGTGCGGAAGTCCTGCTCGGAGCGGAGCGAGCCGAGCCGCTCCTGGATCCGCTGGATGAGTTCGTCGGACAGGAGCCGGGCCGCGTCCGCCTCCAGCCGCTCGGCGTTGATGTTCACGGTGATGCCGCCCTCCACGTGGACGGACTGGTCGGCGGCCCCCGTCGGGGCCGCGGGCGCCGCGGCCAGAGGCAGTGCGGGACGATCCCCGGCCGCCCCCGGAAGCCCGGCGGGAGCGGGCGCGCCGATGGTCGGCGGGACGGCGCCCGGCGGGAGAGCGGGGGCGCCGGGCGGGCCGGCGGGGGCTGTGGTCGGCTGTTCGGCCGCCGCCTTGGCCCGGCGCTCCTCGTCGGCCTTCCGGGCGTTGGCGACGGCATCCTCCTGGGCCGCGATCTGTCCTTCCAAGCCGCCCTTCACCGGCTGGGGGGTGAACGCCGCCGCGACGTTGATCTGCGGTACCTCCTTCGGCGGGATCAGCCGGGTCTGTACGTCGACTTGCGGGATCAGGGCGGCACGGCTCAGCCCGGCGAGCTGACCGGCGGCGCTGTCAGCAAGCTGGTTGTAGATCCCCAGGACGGTGTTGACGAGGCCGATGAAGAAGTTCTGGATGGCTGTCCCGGCCGCGATGAAGGTGTTGATGACGCCGATACCGGCGTTCTGCGCCGTCGCCACGATCCACGCCCACACCTGACCGACCAGCACGCCGAGCCCGGCGAAGACCTGCCCGATCGTCTGCACCTGGATGCTGATGAAGTTGGCGGCGATCAGGACGGCCAGCTTGATCTCGTCCCAGTAGGCGATGACGACGATGATGATGCCGATGACGCCCAGCATGACCGCGGCCACGGCGAGCCAGGGATTGTCCCGCAGCGCGGCCTTGACCTGGTCCCAGTAGACGATCAGCAGCACGATCACGGCGATCAGGGCGACGACCGCGAGCACCACCAGGACGACGGGGTTCATCGCCATCACCGCGTTGAAGACCGCCTGTGCGGCGGACGCGATCTGGGTGATCCCGGCGAACGCCTGGAGCACCTGCCCCGCCTGACTGACCGCGCCGCCGGCGGCGCCGAGCAGATCCATGTAGTCCTTGGTCGACTTGTTCGGCTTGTCCCACGCCTCGCCGAGTTTGGTCACCGAGTCGTACAACTGCGGGATCGACGTCATGGCCGTGCCGAGCGCGGTCGCGCCGGAGGAGATCTTCTGCCCCAGCGACTCCGCCGCCTTCGCGGACGCCTTGTCCCCGGCCCCGCCCAGCGCGGCGGTGACGCCGTCCTCCAGCTTCTTCTCGAAGCTCTCCTCCGCGGGGCCGAGGTTGACACCGAGCGCGGCGTCGTGAGCGACGTCGGCCATCTTGCCGCTGGGTCCGAACAGCACCTCCATGGCGGGACCGAAGTCGGGGCTGCCGCTGGCCGCCTTGAGAGCCCTGCGGGCGATGGGGCCGTCCGGGCTCCACGTGAATTCAATGGCATTCCCGAAGGCGTCCTCGAATTTCATGCTCTCGATCGCCCGCTTCACCTGTGTTTCAGTGGCGGTCAGCTCGTCCTGCAAGAAGGTGGCGTAAACCGAAAGCCGCTTCTGGATAAGCGCCTCGGCGCTGTCGATGCTGGTCGACTGGATCTTCCAGAGATTCTCGACCTTTCCTGTCGCACCCGCGATCAGGTCCGCAAGGAGCTGTGTCTTCTGCTCGAAGATCGCCTCGTTCAGCGTGGGGAGGGCCCTGGCGAGGTCGCCGGTCTTGTGTTCGATGTGCAGGTCCAGTTCGCCTGCCTTCCGGGCGACGACATCCACGATACGAACGAGTTCGAGAACCTTCCCCGAGGCCGTCTCGACCTGCACCGTGACCATCTGATTGATCGTGGTCTCGTATCCCCGCCCCTGGTACGCCACCGCATCCTGCAACTGGCCCAGGGAGTGCAGGACGTCGCCCGCCGCCACGCCCGCCTGCTGCATGACGGTGGACATCTGGCCCAGGATCGCAATCAGGCCCTCCGGAGTCACCACGGCCGCTCCTCACCTCCTCGCCGCGCCGTTGATCATGTCCTGTTCCCGCTCCAACTGCTCGACCAGCTGTCGCACGTAGTGCCATCGCTCCTCGGTCGGGAGGCCGAGGATCTCGTCCCGTCCCCAGTGCAGGTGGTACGCGAGGAAGAAGATCTCCTGGCGCAGCCGGTCCTCCTCTCCTACGAAGCTGCCAAGAAATTCGACATGTCGATCGCCGCCCCGTACTCACGACCGCAGCCACCGCAGTTCACGGACCGGCGCAGGTTGATGCCCGGGCCGCCCTTGTTCATGGCCTGGTCGATCAGGCGGCGGTCGGAGAGCGTCAGGTCGTTGAAGACGGAGCTGCCCAGCGCCTCCAGCCTGGGCCGGGGCATGTCACCCATCGACTTCAGGCAGCGGGCCATCAGGGCGTTCTTCCCGTTCGCCGCGTTCTCCCTGATGACGGCGGCGATCCGCTCCTCGTCCGCGCCGGTCGGGTGCCGGAAGACCAGGACGTCGAAGACAGTGCCCGACCGGTCCAGATACCCGTCCTCCAGCCGGACGACGACGTCCTCCAGCACCTCACCACTGCCCAGCCGGACCACGTCCAGATCGGCGAGGTCCTCGATCAGGACGGTGGCCTCCTGACAGGTGGGACAGGAGTACGTCGCCTGCATCTCGGGGCCGAAGGTGATCTCGCGCAGCTTGACCAGCAGGAAGTGCCGGTCAGCCGACAGGAGCTGCTGGACGGTGCGCAGGTCCGGATTCTCGATGCTGCCGATCCGGACCAGGCAGCTGCCGAGCAGTTCCGAGATCATCCGGGCGCCATTGGACCGATGTCGCTTGTCGGCCATGATCGCCTCGTCGCGCCCGGTCATCTTCCTCAGGACGGCGGTGCGATGGATCTGGTTGTCGGAATCCTCAAAACCCACGGGAAGTTCGAATTCGAATTCTCTGACACGCGTTTGCAGCGTCTCTCCGACCATGCCTCAGAACACCCTTTCCAGCCCGTTGTGCTCGATTTCCACCGTCTGCTTGAACAGGTTGGTCGATCCCGCTTCCAGGTCCGCGAACTTGGAGGACTTGACCCAGCCCTCGTAGAAGGCGAAGCGGAGCACCTCCTGTCCGTTCTCCAGCTTCAGCACGGCGCCGTTGCGCCGGACCGAGGACCCACCGCTCGCCCCGTTGAGTGCGAACATCTCCTTGAACCAGTCCCGGAACAGCTTGTCGAACGGGCTGCCGTCCATATTCCGTTCGACCACCAGGGTTTCGAACTTGACCACCCCACTGGCGATCTTCCGCACGACGGGGGAGCCCCCGTCGGGCTGATCGATGGTTTCCGCCGTCCCCTCACTGAGGCCGGTCACCTTCGTCACCGGACAACCGACCCCTTCGATCTCCAGTGCGAACCCGTGGGTCCGATAGGACTCGTGGAATGTCAGCTCTGCCATGTCCTCACCCTTCCTCAGGCCTCTGCCGTAGCGGCGCCGCTGTCCTGCTGACCGACGACGACCAGGATCGTTTCGGCGGGCTTCGCCGGGTAGAAGAGCACCTCCACCTTGAAGTTCCCCACGTTCACCTCTTCCGGCGGATTGTTCTCCGCGTCGCATTTCACGGTGAAGGAGTCCTCGGCCGGATCCGACCCGAAGGCGCCCTGTCGCCACAGGCCGAGCAGGAACGGCGTCACCACGTTGAAGCGAACCCGCCTGCGCAGCTCCTCCGAATGCGGCTCCTGGGGTACCCACCGCAGCCCGTCGCGCAGCGAGGACTTCACGTAGTTGAACAGCCGCCGGACACCGACGTAGAGCCACCGGGTGTCGGTGCTGAGGGTCCGTGAGGCGTCGATGATCACCCCGGCGCCGGGGACGGCACGGATGCCGTTGACGCCGGAGTTCTTGACCAGGTCTGTGTGGTCGGCTTCGGTCATGGGGAACTCCACACCCAGCGCGGACGCGAGCATCGCCTCGTCCCCTGCCGGCGCCTTCCACACACCTCGCGCCTCGGCAATCCGGGCGTACGCACCGAGCACGTGCCCCACCGGCGGAACGAACAACCAGGGATCGTCCCCGACCCGGTCAAGGGGGTTGACGATCTGAATCCACGGCGCGTACAGCGCACCGTAGACCTTCCGGCCCCGGAAGGGTTCCGCGTAACCCTTGATCGCTTCCAGATCCATGCCTTGCGGCGGCGTACCGACGAACATGGCGTCCCCGCGCCGTTCGGCATAGCCGAGGCAGGCGTTCACCACCCCCCGCGAGGTCGAGTCGGGGCAGGCCAGCAGCTGGATGTCCACGGTGTCGAAGGCGAACAGCCCGGTCCGACGGGCCGGATCACCGATGTAGTCGAGATCGCCCGGGGAACCGCCGTCATTGCCTGCGGTCGTCGCGCCGAGCTGATACGTCCCGGCCGCCGGCACGTCGTCGACCGGGCCGGACGCGCTGGCCTGATCGGCGACGGTGACGAAGCGCGAGCCCGACTGCTGGTGGTTGACCACTGTGCCGACGAACCAGTCCAGTGTGTTCTGCATGGAGAGCGACTCGAACCGTTCGACCTCGCCGCCGTCACGGCTCACCACCAGGTCGAACTCGGCGGAGCGGACCCTCACCGCAGTCTGCATCAGGGCCGCGAGCGCGCTGTCCCAGACCACGAACCTTCCCGCTTCCGACACGTGCTCGATCGTCTTCCGCTCGACGACCCCTTGCACGGGCGTGGCATCGGTGAGTCCGAGAGCCTCGGTCGCGTCCGTGGCGCCCGCGGCGACCGAGACGCTTGATTGGGGACCGTAGCTGTCCGACACGAGCACCAAGTGCCGGTCCCCGTCCAGCCTCGCCGAGAAGCCCCGCGCCTGCCGGTTGACCGCCGCAACCACCTCCGGAGCTGTCATAGCTTCCAGGCCACCCTTGAAGTCCGCCTTGTGGAATACCACCTCGACCTGCGAGACGGCACCGTCCACCGTGACCGCGACGGAGGCACCGTCGGCGATGGCAGCTGCCATCCCATGTTTCGCCACCAGCGCGCCCCGGCTCTCGACGCTGACCGCCGATCCGGCGGCCAACCCGCCGATGGACTCCAGGGCTACCAGCGTGCTCCCAACGGCCAGCGAGCCGGAGTTGTCGTTGTCGGGGCTGTTGAAGCCCAACGCGTCCGCCGCGGTACCGGCGGCCCTCAGCCGGACCGTCGCGCCGGGGCCCGAAGGGACGAGCAGGAGACTGCCGTTGGGAGCCACGACGGCCCGGAATGCGGTGGTCTGGCGGGCCACCGCAACGCTCACCTCGGCAGGCGAAGCCGCACCAATAGTGGAGGCGGTGAAGTCGGCACCGTGGAAGGTGACCGTAACGGGCGGTTCATCATTCACCGTGACGACCAGAGTCTGCCCGTCCGTCAGGGCGAACGGCCCGGTCCGGGCACCGTGCAGCTGGGCGGGAACGACGACGTTCGCCCGCGGATGGTCGGCGATCCGCACGGACAGGGAGTTGCCCCACGCGCCCCGGTCCTCGCGGCCGCGGTGGCCGGCTCTGATGTCGAGGGTGTTGACACCCTCGAGGTCGGTCACCATCACCGCGGCGGCGAGGCTGCCGGTCCGGTCCACCACGCGAACGGCGTAGGCCTCCGTTCCGCCGTTGTCGAAGAACCCCCGGACGGCGTGCGGTCCGAAGAGCCCGGGCATGACGCCGCCGAAGTGCGCGGTGAAGTCGCCCATCCCGCGCAGCGGGACCGGGACATCCGGGACGCCGCGCTCGGTGCGAAGCAGGAAGCCGGTCACCGAGACGGGCGCGGCGACGATGGTCGGCGCCGCCCGTCCGTCGACCTCGACGACGTTCACTCCGATGTTCAAGGCCATCGCTGATTTCCCTTACCCCTCGGCGGCGGTGCCGCCGCCGGGCTGCTGGCCGACGACGACGGTGACGGTCTCGGCCGGCCTGACCGGGTAGAAGTAGACCTCCAGGCGGAAGTTGCCCTGGTCCACCTCGGAGACGGGGTTGTTCTCCGCATCGCACTTGACGCTGAAGACCCGCTCGGGCGGATCGGACCCGAAGGCACCCTGCCGCCACAGTCCGGTCAGGAACGGCGTCACCACGTTGAGCCTGACTGAGCGGCGCAACTGCTCGGTGTGCGGCTCCTGCCGCACGAAGCGCAGGCCGTCGCGCAGCGACGCCTTGACGTAGTTGAACAGCAGCCGGACGTTGACGAACCACCACCGGGTGTCGGTGGACAGGGTCCGGGACGCCGCGACGACGATGCCTGCCCCACGGACCGGCCGGATGCCGTTGACTCGGCTCTCGCGCACCAGGTGGGTGTGCTGTTCGTCGGTGAACCGCGCGGCCACGTCGAGCGCGCCCCGGAGCTGGGACTGCAGCCCGGCAGGCGCTTTCCAGATACCCCGCTCGGTGTCGGTCCGGGCGAAGATTCCCAGCACATGACCGTCCGGGGGAACGAACCGGGTCGGTGCCGGGCCGGCTCCCGCCGGATCGACGACCTGGATCCATGGTGCGTACAGCGCCCCGTACACCTTGGCTGCCTGGAACTGCTCCGCGTAGGACGCCACGTCGATGAGATAGTCGCTTTCCGACTTCTTGTAGTCGGCGGGAGCGCGTGGGACGGTGACTCTCTCGGCTCGGCCCCGGTCGGGGGCCGAGCCGACGAAGCAGATGTCGCCACGCTGGGCGCAGTAGTCCAGAGCTCCGCGGACTACGCTTAGTCGGGCGTCGTCGGTCAGGGTGTGGGCGTCCGGTAGGGCGAGCAGTTGCACGTCGGTGGTGTCCAGGGCATGCAGTCCGGTACGGGCGGCGGCAGTGCCCAGATAGTCCGTGGCGGTGACCGGGTTCTCCGTGCCGTCGCCCAGGTCCTGGCCGGTGACGGGCACTGGATTCCGCACGCCGCTCGGAGTGGTGTCGGCCGCCAGATCCGTCAGCGTCACGAATCGTGAGCCGGTGACCCCGTGGTTGAGCCGGGTGACGGCGTAGTCGGCGGAGTCCGGCTCCATGCTCAGCTGCCGCCAGGTCTCGACCGCTTCAAAGTCTCCGGCCGGCTCCGGGCGGTAGCGGATGGTCAGGGTGAACTCCGCCGTGCTCACCGTGGTGGCCCCGACCGTCATGGCCGCGCTGACCGGTTCGGACCAGGTGACGGTTCCGGTCGCGGCGCGCGGATCGCCCGTCACGTCGACATCGACGGCGGTCACCTTCCGGTACTCCTTGGTGGTGCCGCTGGTGAACAGCAGCACCGTGCCCGTTCCCACGTCAGTCAGGGACGCCAGGCGGGCTTTGGTGGCGTTCGCCGCCGCGTCGGCGAGCAGCTTCGTGCGGGCCCGCGGATCGTCCGTCACGTCGACCCGGAGCCGCTCGCCCCAGTCGCCAGGGTCGCTCTCCCCGCGGTAACCAGCCGAGACCCGAAGGGTGGGGGCGGCCGTCGCCTGCCGGTCCACGAGCACTCGTGAGGCCGGCACGCTTCCCGCCCCGACCACACGGCTGACGTGGGCGGTGACCCCGCCGTTCAGGAAGAAGCCGTCCAACGCATGGGCGAGGACCCCGTCGGGACGATGTCTGCCGAACCTCTCCCGGAACTGTGCCGGGCCGGTGAGCCGTACGGGACGATCGACCGGGCCGCGTTCGGTCAGACCGACGAAGGCGGCGACCGAGGTCGCGGCGCCCGCGATGGCCGGCCGCGCGGTGCCGTCGACCTCGACGACGTTCACTCCTACATTCGCCGACATACGGCGCCGTCCCCTCGCTGTCGCGTCCTGCCGCCGCCCGCGACGATGCGGGCTGCGGTGCACGGCGCGGTGCGCCGTCGCTCGTGGGCCGGATCCCTCGTGCCGGAGGTCGGCGCGGTCCGACGGGAGTTCATGACTCCGTCCCCACCCCTTCGTCGTCGCCGGGTACGTCCGGCCGGCCGGCCCGGACCTCCGTGCGACGCACCCACGGGAGCTCCTCGCGGGGGCCGGTCTGCATCCGGGAGCCCACCCGGACGTACACCGGCGCCGACTGCCGAGGGGTGCGTTCCTCCAGCGGGGGCGGGGGAAGCACCTCGACGGGTACGGGCGCCTCGTTGATCCACAGGGCTCGATCGGCGGAGAGCCTGCTCAGCACACCGTTGTGGACGGTGACCTGCGCTGCGTGGCTCCCACCGAATACGGAGACTTGGTAGTCGGCGTGGAAGGCCCGGGCCGGCGGCCTGACGGCGCAGGCCGTGAGCCGGCCTCGGGGCCGGAAGCTGTCCCGCTGGGCGATGTAGCCGGTCCGCTCGGGGTCCTCGCGGACATCGGTGCACGACAACACCACCCGCGGCGTCACCGTCTCGTCGGGATCCGATGCACTCTCCGCCGCGACCGGCACCGTCACGGACGCGAATGACGTCCCGGCGGTGAAGGTGCCGACCAGCGGCGAGGCCTCCGGGAAGGTCAGCCGGGTCCGGCCCGCCGCTCGATCGTGCTCCGCCCCGACCACGTCGTGCACCTCGTCTCCCAGCGGACTTCCCTCCAGGAAGATCCGGTTGCCGGCCGCCATACCTGGCGCGTAGTCCAGCGTCACCGTCGAATCGCCCGGATTGGCCGTGGCCCGGACCGGTACCCGGGTCAGGCCGGGTAGTGACATACCGGAAAGGGCTTCCCCCAAGGCCCGTTCGATGTCCTCCAGCATCTCCTCGCGGACGGCCACGAGCCGGAACAGCTCAGTGGTGAAGGCTGTGGTGCCGACCGTCTCCACCCGGAACCGGACGACCGCCCCTCGACGGTCGGCACTGATGCCGATCACGCGCTGTTCCCAGACCTGCGGCTCGTTGACGGGAACGAACCAGCGATGCTGCTCCTGCAAGGTGTCCTCGGCGTCCTCGTAGGAAAGCGCCAGATAGAAGGGGCACGCGGTCGTGCCGTCCGCGGGGGCCTCGGCACGGATCCAGACCCGCAGCTCGTCCCACTCGGTGAGGTCGAGCGGACGATCGGGGACGAACTCGGCTACCGCCTCCGTCGGCCCGCCGGAAAATCGGAGCCGATTGACCGTCACCTCCCGGTCTAGGAGCTTCCGGCCCTCGGTCGTAACCTCCAGCGCTGGATGCGTGGAGGTCCACGCGCTATTCGTGTCGTGCACGAGCAGGGTCGTCATGGGCATCTCTATGCAAGGGAAGGTGCAGCACGCTCATGGGAGATCCCGGACAAGGAATGTGTGCCGGCCTGTGTCATGGTTCGTTTTCGCGGTTCCCGACCCGGGTCGGGCCTGTGATCCGGCTTTCGCCACAGTGTCGCCGGTTGTGGCCTCCCCCAATCGCGATCTCGTCCACGTGGAGTACCGCATTCACCTCTCCAGGGCGTCCATGACCGTCACACTCGGGCGGGTACCGTTGACAGCCGCTCGATGATGGCCGTACCTCGTGCCGGGCTGCCTGCGGGCCCGGGTGCCGTGACCGCGGCCGCTACCGATCATCGGGGTTACCGCATGACAACACCGGCTCCAGGCGCGACGAAAACCCCGGCCGGCGGAGGCCTGCGCGGTCTCGTCGACGTGGACCAAGGTGTCGTCGACGCCCGGATGGACGCTTGGCCCGTGCCGGTGACGGCCAGGTAGACGGATTCAACGGCGACGCCGACGAATATCCCGGCGTACGAGGGTGATGCAGGGCGGCGTCGTTCAGGGGTTCTGTTCGGTTTGATCACCTGATGCCGAGGGTGGCGAGCGGCCGGGCGGAGTCTCGGCCGTGTCTGCGCAGGCCGGCGGCGAGTGTTGTCGTACCCGGTCAGGCGGAGGGCGCCGATGCCAGCTTGCGCAGTGCCGCCATTGCCCGGGACGCGTTACCGGTCCGCACCCGCGAGGCGTCTTCGGCGAAGGTGGTGTCGCGCACGTGGTGGATCTTGTTCTCGATTCCCCAGTGCTCGCGTACGCGATGCGCGATCTCGGGAGCGTCGGCCAGCTCCGCTGTCAGGTCGGTGACCGCGTAGACGCGTTCCAGGGTGACCTTGCCAGTGGTGATGAGCCGGCGGCGGCGCACGGCCTGCAGCGCGTGCGGTAAGCCGGGGCCTCGCGTGGTGGTAGCGGTCTTGACGCGGCGGATCTCGTCACGGCCGTGCTCCGTGGCGCGGGCCGCCGAGGGCGGCCAGGACGGCGGCGGGGGCGTCTGCGGCCCACCGGCGATGGCGGTCAGGGACTTCGCGCCGGCCAGGACCGCGCATGCGGCGAGTGCGAGGACGAAGGCGAGGGGGTGGCGGCGACCCATGGCCCGGCGTGGATCGGGTAGCGCCGCGAGACAGTCCAGCAGCTGCGGGCGTTCCCCGGGCTCGGTAGGCCGGGCGTCGGCGAGCTGGGCCAGGCCGGCCGAGATGGGCGATGATGATCGGGCAGGGACGGTCTTCCGTCGTGGTGATCACGGACTCGACACCTCATGATCACCCGGAGGCCGTGCCTGCCTCCGTTCCAGCCCGGTCCGCGAACTTTACTGCCGCATCAGCTGCCTGAACGGATATCAACAGGGACACTTCGCCTGAACGACGTCACCCTGCCTTACCATCGCGGACCAGAGCCCTGCTCCTGTCCAGCACCAGAGCCGGAGGAGCGTCCCCCAATCGGAGGGGACGGTCCCGCCCATCGCCGAACTGGGCGACCACCTCGCCTCGCGTCCCCACCAGTTGCCCTTCCTTGCCCACGACCTCTACGGACCACAGGCACAAAGCCCACCGGACCCACGGGCCGGCCGCCGACCGTGCGCCACGGAACCACGAACGGCGGCTCGACCCCGGCGAGGAGCACCACGATGCCGCCCTACAGGACCTGTTAACCGTCCCTCTGCCGACCGATCGGACATGTCTGAGCTTGACTCTGTCGGGGATCTTGGAGCTTCCCGGTGTGCCCGCCTGAGCAGCGGGCATGCTCGTGGCTGATCGAAGACCGATGCAGTTGTCGAGGTGTCACTTGTCGCTCCGTCCCCGTTTCGGTGAGCAAGTCCCGTCTCTGACTGCGCAGATCGCGCGGGCGAGCAATCCGGGCGGTACGACGGCGATGTGGGTGCGGGACCGGCTCGACGGGCTGTGGTGCGACGAGGACTTCGCCGGCTGGTATCCACGGGACGGGCGCCCAGGCATCTCGCCCGCCCAGCTGGCCACCGTCTGCGTGCTGCAGTTCCTGCTCGGCCTGTCGGACCGGCAAGCGGCCGAAGCGGTGCGCTGCCGCATCGACTTCAAGTACGCGATGACCATGGAACTGGACGATCCCGGCTTCCACCACAGCGTGCTGGCCGACTTTCGTGAGCGCCTGGTCCTGGAGGACCGCGCCGACCGCCTCCTCGACCTGGCACTCGCACGCCTGAAGGAGGCCGGACTCGTGCGAGAGCGCACCACGCAGCGCACCGACTCCACCCACGTCCTGGCCGCGGTCCGGGACCTGACCCGGCTGGAGCTGGTCACCGAGGCGGTCCGTGCCGCGCTGGAGGAAGTGGCCCGCACCACTTCGCACCTGTTGACCGGCCTGGTCGACGAGGAGTGGGGGCGCCGCTACGGCCGCCCGGTCCGCCTGGGCAAGAACCCCACCCGGCCCAGGACCAGGATCCTCGCCGCCGGCGACGACGCCTGCCGCCTGCTGGAGCACCTCCACTGGCACGGACCGGGCTACCGGCCCGGCCCGCACGCCGATGCCCTGCGGCAGATCATGATGCAGAACTACTACCGCGACGCGGCGGGCCGCCTGCGCTGGCGCACCGCTGACGACGGTGGCCTGCCGCCCTCCGGCTCGGCGATCGTCTCCCCCTACGACACCACGGCGCGCTACGTCCGTCACGGGCACATCATCAGCTGGAAGGGGTTCGCCGCGCACGTCACCGAGACGTGTGCCTCCGACAACGTCAACGTGATCACGGATGTGGCCACCACCTCGGCCGCCACGAACGACGGCCAGGCCCTGCCCGGCATCCACACCCGCCTGGCACGTCGCGAGCTGCTGCCCGCCGAGCACCTGGTCGACGGCGGCTACACCTCCCTGGTCCATCTGGAACGAGCCGCTCGCGAACACGAGGTCACCGTCAGCGGGCCGCTTCCGGGCAACCCCACCCGCCAGCACCGCAAGAAGGAGGGCTTCGACCGGGACGACTTCCACATCGACTTCGACCTACGACAGGTCACCTGCCCGAACGGCCAGGTCAGCGCCGGCTGGCACGGCCCCTACCCGACCTCCTCGCCCACCGCGGCACCGCTGATCGTGGCACGGTTCACCAAGAGCCAGTGCCAGCCGTGTCCGGACCGCCCCCGCTGCACCAGCTCCAGCGACGCCCGGAACGTGGGCTTCCCCCCACGAGAACTCCGCGACCTGCAAGTCCGCGTCCGCACCGAGCAGCAGACGCCCGACTGGAAGGCCCGCTACGCGGTCCGTTCCGGGATCGAGGGCACCATCAACGAGTTCGCCCACGGACACGGCATGCGCCGCTGCCGCTACCGAGGACAGCCGAAAACCCACCTGCAACACATACTCACAGCCATCGCCGTGAACATCGAGCGCCTCAGCGGCCGGTCAGTCACGGAGAAAGCCCCGTCACCGAGGCCGCCGACCGCGTTCCAGACCTTTCTGGACGAGAACGACATCCCCCGAACGAAGTCCTGGCGGACCCTCGGCACTTGAGCCCGACCGTCCAAGATCCCCGACAGAGTCAAGCTGAGAGGTCGGCGCTTGGCGGCAAGGCGAGATGGCCTGAGGTCCTGAGATCACCAGAACGGGTGGCGTCCCCCGATCCGACAGAGTGCCCCGCCGCTGCGCTGGCAGGGTAGACATGGGCGAAGACCGTAGGCAGTCGCGGACTGCCGATTGCAGGGCGATGCGTTCAGCTGCCCGAGACAACAGGCGGCACCTCCCCCGCAGTTCGCGAAGGAGAAACGTACGCATGCTCGACCCCGAACTCCCCAGCCGCCCCGCCCCCGGACCTCGGTGAGCAGCATCAGCCGACAGCCCGCGCCAGCGGCCGTCGCACCTTCGCGAAGGGGTTGGCCGGCGTCGCCGCGGCAGGCGTCGGCGCGCTGCTGCCCACGTCGGCACAGGCTGCCGACGGTCGCGGCGGCCGGTCGGCCCGGAGCGCGTTCCCCTTCCCGCTGCCGGCGACGGGTGTCGAGATCCCCAGCAGCCTGTACGCCGCCAACGTGCCGCTACAGATCAACGCCGGCGTCCTCAACCTCGACTTCAAGGGCGGCATCCGGGGCTGGGTCGAAAGGTCGGACGCCGATGGACTGAAACTCTCGGTCATCGGCTTCAGGGCCACAGCGGAGAGCCCCGTGCTCGGGACCGTGACGATGGAACATTCCGACACCCCGTTGAGCGTCCTGCGGATGGGGATCAACTAGTGCTCTGACCGGCAACGTTCACCGGGTTGGCGATGATGGCGCCCGAACCGGTTGGGTGGGGCGACATCCGATTCGGCGTGGGGAGGCGTGGTGGCGGAGCCGGTCAGGGTCCGGAGGTTGACCGATCAGGAGGGCCAGCAGTTACAGCGGATTGTGCGACGGGGCAGCACGAACACGGTGCGCTACCGGAGGGCGATGATGCTGCTGGCCTCGGCCGGCGGGAACCGGGTGCCGGTGATCGCCCAGCTGGTGCAGGCGGACGAGGACACGGTGCGGGACGTGATCCACCGGTTCAACGAGATCGGCCTGGCCTGTCTGGACCCTCGGTGGGCGGGAGGCCGTCCCCGCCTGCTCAGTTCTGACGACGAGGACTTCGTCGTCCAGACGGCCACCACCCGACCGGTCAAGCTCGGGCAGCCCTTCACCCGCTGGTCGATCCGCAAACTGCTCGCCTACCTGCGCAAGGTGCACGGTCGGGTGATCCGAATCGGCCGCGAGGCCTTGCGTTGCCTGCTTGCCCGACGCGGCGTCACCTTCCAGCGCACCAAGACGTGGAAGGAGTCCACCGACCCCGCGTACGATGCCAAGCTGGAACGGATCGAGCACGTCCTGGAGCACTTTCCAGACCGGACGTTCGCGTTCGACGAGTTCGGCCCGCTCGGCATCCGCCCCACCGCGGGCAGTTGCTGGGCCGAGCAGAGCCGGCCCGACCGGCTCCCGGCGACCTACAAGCGGACCCATGGCGTGACCTACTTCCACGGCTGCTACTCGATCGGCGAGGACATCCTGTGGGGCGTCAACCGGCGCCGCAAGGGCACCACGAACACCCTTGCCGCGCTCAGGTCGATCCGGGCCGTCCGCCCGGACGGCGCCCCGGTCTACGTGATCCTGGACAACCTCTCCGCCCACAACGGCAAGAAGATCCTCCGCTGGGCGAAGAACAACAACGTCCTCGTGTGCTTCACCCCGACCAACGCGTCCTGGGCGAACCCGATAGAGGCGCACTTCGGACCGCTGCGGCAGTTCACGCTTGCCAACTCGCACCACCCGAACCACACGGTCCAGACCCGCGCACTGCATGCCTACCTGCGCTGGCGCAACGCCAACGCCCGCCATCCCGACGTCCTCGCCGCCCAGCGCAAGGAACGCGCCCGCATCCGCAGCGAGAAGGGCCTGCGGTGGGGCGGACGACCGGCCCTCGCCGCGTGACGAATAACCGGCGAACGGCACCGGTCAAAGCTCCAGACACTGTCACGACCGATGGAGCGACGAGAGGAACGTCTTGGGCGTTCGGGCGTGATCACGCTGGACCGTCTCAGTCGTATGGCGACAGACTCGTTGGCATGGTGACTCTGCGGGTCCTCACGACAGACGGCTGGCCGCTGTGGCGGACGCTTCGCCTTGCGGCACTGGCGGATGCGCCGCACGCGTTCAAGTCCCGGCTCGCCGACTGGCACAAAGGCGAAGAAGAACGCTGGCGTGTCCGCCTGGAGATTCCCGGCGCTTACCATGTCGCCGCGCTGCTGGACGGCTACGCTGTCGGCATGGCCAGCGGCCTCCCCAGCGACGGCGATACCAGGGAGCTGAGGTCCGTTTGGGTCCGTTCCGGGGCGCGAGGCCGCGGGATCGGCGCCCGGCTGATCACGGCAGTGGAGACCTGGGCTCTGGAATCAGGCGGAGCGGTGTTGAAGCTGGCGGTGCTCTCGGGCAACGAGGCCGCCTTGACCCTCTACCGGCGCAGCGGGTTCATCGCCGTGAAAGAGCCCTGCGACGTATTGCCCGACGGGAGGACCAGGGAACACGTGATGGTGAAGGCATTGCGCCGGGCTTGACCGGCAAGAGCGATGCCTCTGGATCGCCGCCCCACTCCGCCATGTCGAAGCCGCCACCAACTCGGCGAACTACTCGGGCTGCCCTGAGAACGGCTCGGTCCACGCCGGGCAGCCGGCCCGGGCCCGACTGCTGCCAACTCGGTGAACCTTCGCGGTCAGAGCACTAGTGCCGTATCAGGCAACGTTCGCCTCGTCGTGACGTGTCGCCCGGTTGCTGAGCCGGGCGGCACCGGACCGTCAGAATGATCACGTGGCTGAA